>JBJSZR010000381.1:0-18244 GCA_046090385.1 Bacteroidota bacterium | reverse complement strand
TAAAAAGAAACCTTCCCATAGCTGGAGATAAAGCCTGAATCAGAGGATCAACCCGGCACCAAAAAAAACAGCCGTCTGCTGATAACAGACGGCTGTTTTTTTGACTGATTAATATCAGCGCTTGATCTTTGTCTGGGGTTTTGCTCCCATTCCGACCGGACTTCCTACTCGAGCCATAGCACAACGGAAACCGATATCGTCAGTACGCTGCTCCTGATCAAGGAATCGACGGGTTCCTGGTGACATCCAATAAGCACGGTCTTTCCATGAACCGCCTTTATAAACTCGGGCGCGATCATTGATCATAGAGGTTCCGCCATAGTTGTAAACTACATATTCAGGCTGATCAGCATCAAGATAGTTGATATTGTCTGCGCGCGTATAATTGCGACGGTCCACATTTTCTTCTTCGGTAACATCACGCATCGGAACACGACCTAGTGAATCTTTTTCAACGATTGCACCCTCTTCGTCACGCTGTTGGGTTTGGAAAACGTTTCCACGGAATGGGTTGAAATCGGACTTGTCTTCAGCGGAGAGAGGTCGATAAACATCCATCACCCACTCATTGACATTTCCTGCCATGTTGTAGAGGCCGAAATCATTTGGCCAATACGAAGTGACAGGAGCCGGGCGATCTGCATTATCATTCAAGAAACCTGCTGTACCCATGTTGTCACCACGTCCGCGCTTATAGTTGGCCAACATCTGACCCTTGTACTTCTCATCACTGTTACGAACGACATGACCCGTCCAAGGATATTGACGTCGATCAAGTACGCGTTCATAAATGGTGTTACCGATTTGTGAAAGAGCTGCATATTCCCACTCTGCTTCGGTGGGGAGCCTGTACTTAGGAAGAAGTATTCCGTCTTCCATTCTGACCTTACGGGTTCCGTTGGTACCAGAACTGGGATTTAGGTCCATAAGATCACTCTTCACCAAACCTTCGTATTGACCGGCGAGGTAGGCATCAGTATTGAAGTTGTCCTCGTTGATCTGATTCGGGTTAACACGAAGAATACCCTCACGTACCATGATCTGCTCGTTGACACGGTCAGTGCGCCATTTGCAAAAGTCATTGGCTTGTAACCAATTGACTCCTACCACCGGGTAATACTGATAAGCAGGGTGACGCAGATAATGCTCGATCAAAGGTTCGTTGTAGCCTACTTTATCACGCCATACCAGCGTATCGGGCAATGCTTTGGTATACACTTCTGGGTAATCGGCACCGTAAACTCGGGTTGTCCAGTAGAGGTATTCCAAGTAGTGGACGTTGGCCACTTCGGTCTCATCCAGATAGAACGAGCTCACCGTTACCCGTCGAGGAATATTGTTCCAATCGATCGTTACATCCTGCTCAGTACGGCCCATGGTGAACGTACCACCTTCGACCAGAACCAGTCCTGGACCGGTCTCCTGCTCATCGTAGGGAACGACTTCGAAACCGCCGTTTTTGGGATCATTGTAGTTCCAGCCGGTAATAGAGGATTTCTCTTGTCCGCACGAAGCCAAGACGATGATGGCAAGCATCCACCCGAGGCCGTGACGATTAATAGTCTTCATCTGTTAGAAGTGATGGTTTGGTAGGAATAACGAGGGTCAAATGTATTTATTTTGGGGGATTTTCCCAATATTCCTCAGAATGAGGGACATTTGATGGTACGGAAGCGTTTTTTCTTAGGGTGGCAGGGGAAATTGAGTCCCAAAGATAGCTCGTGTGAGCCTGCTGAGGCGTTGTACAGTTTATTGACGGTAACGTCGTAGCTGTAACCGAATTTGAAGATTCCCTGCTGAAGTCCGACCAATGCGATGAATGAATCCTGACCACGATACCATAAACCTCCGATGAGAGGTGCCTTGGCCACATAAAATCCGACATTGAATTGGTTGAAATCACGCTGTTTTTGGTACAAGATATTCGGTGAGATATACATTGAGTTGTCACGAGTACCGCCCAAAGGGATGATAGCCCCGGCATGAGCAGTGATTTTCATGGGCAACTTTGAACCATCGGCCTCCTTGATATAGAATTCCTGAGGTTCAGTGAGGTGGTGTACGGCAACACCACCATAAAAGTTATTGCTGTAACCCAAAAGACCTGCAGAAAAGTCCCAGAAAGAGCGGTTTTGATTGGGACGAATCTCCTGTGTCTGATAAACAAACCCGTAACGCGGGTCGATCATGTCACCGAACGTGAGTTTATCCCAATCCACTTTTTTCTGGAAATAGGTGGCTTGAAAACCAGCACGGATCGAAAATTCACGAGTTACGTTCAATTGATAGCTGTAAATACCACTTACCGAAGTGGTGGTCAATGTAGCCTCCCCTGCTTTGTCATTGAGGACAATCAGACCAAGTCCTCCAATAGGGTCGACGTGCTGGTCATAGGATGCAGTATAGGATATGAAATTACCGGTGAGGGCCGGCCACTGATTGCGGTAATTAAGATTCACTCTGGGGCATCTCTCCGAACCTGCGAATGCCGGATTGAGATAAATGGGATTCGCGTAAAACTGCGAGAACTGGGGATCCTGGGAAAACAAGAACTCCGGCAGTATGAACAATGTGGCAAGTAGGATTCTCCTCAACATGAGTATCTGAATTTAGATAATGATTTTACGCCTCAAAAATAGCATAGTTGCGGAGGGAGATCCGTGTAATTGTCTCCGTTAAGTTTTCGAATGTAAGAATTGTCTACAATTTTACTCAAATAATCCTTAAGAAGTCAACACCTTTTTAACGTTTGACCAATCACCTTTGGATAAAATCAAAATATCAGCCAATAATCTTTTTTGAGGTAAATTTGTTTGACTGCAATATATAGAAGTCAATTACGTTGTTTTCCCTCCCCCGACCACTACACGCCATGTCAAGGATATCCCTTTGCCTGATCCTGATCTCAGGACTCGTTAACCCACTGATGAGTTCCGGAGTTAGTCCCGAAACGGGAACCGGATCCAGGATCATCCGCCTTGAATGGTTGCCTGTCCAAGAGACCTCATTACCGGACGGCGAAATGATATCTCATCATTATTTCAGGGGCGCTGTTTTGGATGATGATTTGCTGCCTGA
Organism: Bacteroidota bacterium; assembly: GCA_046090385.1. GTDB lineage: Bacteria > Bacteroidota > Bacteroidia > AKYH767-A > 2013-40CM-41-45 > Pollutiaquabacter. Next base: position 15,166 of record JBJSZR010000381.1, on the reverse strand, counting down.
ATTCGAGGAAACAACTTACTTACCCTCCGGAATTAGTACTGCAGAAATTAAAATCGAAATACTTGAAACAGAAACCGTCTCTGATACACGTGGACTGCCCAAGATCAGTCTGATTCCATCGGAATTCACTGCTCAAAATCATGCTGTCTTCAGGAAAAAAGCCGGTCTGCTTTCCTCACGCTTAAATACCATCCGAAAAAGAAATGACGGAAGCATTGAACGACTGAAATCATTCAAACTGATCCTAATACCCAAGCCGGGTCTTGAACCGATAAGGTCTTCGAGAACATACCCCAGAAACAGCATCTTCTCCTCTGGCAAATGGTATCGTATCGCATTGTTGAACGACGGAATCTACCGCCTCGATTATGGCTTCCTGAAATCACTTGGTATCGATGTGGACAATATCGACCCGAGAACCTTGCAAGTTTTCGGAAATGGCGGAGGCCAGTTGCCATACCTCAATTCAGCAACTCGATTTGACGATCCTGCCGAGAACGCATTGTTGGTTTCAGGTGAGGGAGACGGCCGATTCGACTCCGGTGACTTCGCTCTATTTTACGGCACCTCCCAAACGAGATGGAAACATGATGCTCCTACTCAATCGTTCACCCATCAGGTCAATGGCTACTGCGATACGACCTATTACTTCATTTCAGTGGGACGAGAGAACGGAAAACGCATCAGCAGTCGAGCATCTTCAACTTCTACGCCGGATTACGATGTTTCTGATTTCAATGACCTCGCCTTCCACGAGGCCGATCTATACAATCTATTGAAATCCGGCCGAGAATGGTATGGCGAAAAGCTGGACAACATCAACCCGTCAAGAACTTTTTCGTTCACCTTCCCCAACCACATCGCATCGGAAACGGTCAGACTGAAGATCAATCTGATCGGAAGGGCGACAAACAGTGTTGGTCACAACAACAACAGCTTCATCATCAAGATAAATGGTGCGCAAGTCGCCGCTCAGGGATTTGCAGATGTCGGTTCCTCAGCTCAGGACAACTACGCCCTACCGGTCACTATCAATCAGAATGTGACGATTACCGGAAACACACTCGATCTTACCGTTCAATTTTATTCTTCCGACCCGAACGGAATCGGCTGGTTGAATTTCATTGAAGCTACTACGCTTAGTCCGTTGAATCTGTCGGGGCGCCCGGCACATTTTCATTTCAGGAACGCATCCAGTGTTGGGCCTGGGAAACAAACGAAATTCAACTTAGATGGCATCACTAACGATCATGTCATCTGGGATGTGACCGATCCGACCGAGGTGGTCGATCAACTTCACCAGAAAAATGGCACGCAGCTTTCGTTCGTTGCAGCTACTGAGAACTTGCGTCAATTCGTTGCTTTTCGTCCTTCCACAGCTCTTACTCCTCTTCCTTCAGGCATGGTGGATAACCAGAACCTGCATGGCTTGTCACAAGCTGAAATGGTGATCGTGACTCACCCCTCCTTTACTAGCCAAGCTGAAAAGGTTGCATCCTTTCACCGGACTGAAGGTCTCCGTGTGCATGTGGTTACTACCCGCCAGGTATTCAACGAGTTTTCCAGTGCGGCACAGGACGTCTGCGCCATACGCAACTTCATGAAGATGCTGTATGACCGCTCCAGCTCACCTTCCGACATGCCACGCTACCTGTTGCTTTTCGGTGACGCATCTTATGACAACAAATACCGCATTGCCGACAACACCAACTACGTAACTTCATTCCAATCCGTAGGATCCTTGAACAACACGCAGACCTACATGTCTGACGACTTTTACGGATTACTGGATGACTCGGAAGGCGAGTGGAGCAACAGTGAAATAGTGGATCTGGCGGTCGGCCGTTTGCCCGTCAGAAACACCTTCGAAGCGGAAACCGCTGTCCGCAAAATCCTCAACTACGGTGGGGCTTATAACACTTCCGCCTTGATGAATACTGACCAACAGCCACTTGGCGAATGGCGGAACATGGTTTCCTTCGTTGCCGATGATCAGGACAACAACACCCACTTCAAACAAGCTGATACTCTGGCCAACAGGGTAAGCAGAGGTTATCCGGTTTATAATCTGGACAAGATCTATCTTGATGCATACAACCAGGTTTCCACTCCGGGGGGCCAGCGCTATCCCGATGCACAACGCGCCATTGTGGATCGGGTAGAACGAGGCACGTTGCTGATGACTTATATCGGACACGGAGGAGAAGTGGGATGGGGACATGAACGAATCCTTGAGATCGCCGACATCAACGGTTGGACGAACTTCCAGCGCCTGGCCGCTTTTCTCACAGCTACGTGCGAATTCACTCGTATTGATGACCCTGCCAGGGTGTCTGCGGGGGAATACATTTTCCTTAACCCCAACGGCGGAGGCATTTGCCTGTTCACCACCTCACGACTTGCTTTCTCAAGCTCCAATAACAATCTCTGTCAGCGTTTTTACACGCATGTATTCGAACCCTTTGAAGGCAGAAGACCGACAATCGGGGAAGTATTCGAGCAAACCAAAATCGATGTGTACTCCGATCAGTACGTCCGTAATTTCATCCTCGTCGGAGATCCCGCACTTACATTAGCCTATCCGGAGGTCAGAATCAAAACCACTGCAGTAAACGGCCATAATGTGCAGTCAGGAGGTCTCGACACGCTGAAGGCTCTTGCACGGGTTACTATCACCGGTGAGGTGACGGACAATGCCGGTGCTCGACTGAACGACTTTAACGGGATCATTACACCCACCGTGTATGACAAATGGACCACTTACTACACGCTAGGGAACGACGAGTCCATCAGCAGTGACCCCAGCTATTCCCAGCCCTTCCGCGCTCAACGCAATATAATTTACAAAGGCAAAGTCAGTGCAACCAACGGAGCCTTCACTTTCTCATTCGTAGTACCCAAGGACATTCAATTCCAGTATGGCTTCGGTAAAATAAGCTACTATGCTCAAAACGGATTGAAAGACGCTACCGGATACGATACCCTGTTTTATGTTGGTGGATTTGATGCTACCGGTGCTTCCGATGATGATGGTCCGAGCGTAAAACTTTTCATGAACGATGAGAAATTCATCAATGGAAGCATGACAGATGAAAAACCTACCCTGCTCGCATTAGTAAGCGATTCAAGCGGTATCAACGCTGTCGGAAGCGGCATCGGACATGAAATGACAGCTATTCTCGACGGAGATCCTGAAAAGCTGGTGGTTCTGAACGACTTTTATCAAAATGATCTGAACAGCTACCAATCAGGGCGGGTCAGTTACCCTTATCAGGACCTTACTCCCGGTCCGCATAACCTAAAATTCAAAGTTTGGGACGTTTACAATAACAGCAGTGAGGCCACATTGGACTTCATCGTGGCCGAATCCGCAGATCTGGCGCTCGAACATGTGCTTAACTATCCGAATCCGTTCACGACCAATACCAGGTTCATTTTCGAGCACAATCGTCCAGGAACGAATCTAAACGCACAAGTGCAGATTTTCACCATATCAGGAAAACTGATAAAAACGGTTTCGGGTCAAATATTTTCCGAAGGATTCCGTTCTGATGAACTTACCTGGGACGGATTGGACGACTATGGTGACCGGATCGGCAAGGGCGTATATCTTTATAAGTTGAAAGTACGCACCCCTGAGGGCTCAAGTGCCGAAAAAATTGAAAAACTGGTCATTTTACGTTGATTGAATATGTCCTTTATTACGACGTATATTTGCCACCCACACACACTCAATAATGAATTTTAAACGGACAGCCATTTTGGGAGCGCTTAGCCTCCTTTTGCTCAGCACGACTGGTTCAGCCCAATTGAACAGCTTCAAAGATTCGTTGCTGGGGCAGGTCAATACCATCACAACTGCAGTACCCTTCTTGCTAATCGGTCCAGATTCCCGTGCTGGCGGTATGGGTGACTTCGGTGCCGCAACCTCTCCCGATGCCAATTCGATTCATTGGAATGCCTCCAAGCTTGCATTCGCGGAAAAGAATGCTGGTTTCGCTATTTCTTATACTCCTTGGTTACGCGCTTTGGTGAACGACATCAACCTTGCCTATTTGTCGGGATACAAGAAAGTGGGTGATGGTAACCAGGCCATTGCCGGATCGTTGCGATACTTCTCCCTGGGGAATATTGACTTTACGAATGAAAGTGCGGAAAAAACGGGCTCCTTTAATCCGAACGAATGGGCCCTTGACGTAGCTTACTCGCGTAAACTCGGGGAGAATTTCTCTGGAGGGTTGGCATTGCGTTACATTTACTCCAACCTCACCGGTGGTATCGCAATTGCCAATAACACCATCCAAACACGTCCCGGTACATCTATTGCCGCCGATTTATCAGCCTATTACACGAAAGAAATCGAAGTATCCGATAAAGACGCACATCTATCTTTCGGTTTGAATATTTCCAACATCGGCTCGAAGATTTCCTACACCGATACCAAGTCGAAAGATTTCATTCCTACCAATTTCCGCTTCGGCACCAACCTAGAAGTGGAGCTGGATGATTATAACACCATTGCTTGGGGAATCGATATAAATAAATTATTGGTGCCTACGCCTCCTGTCTACCTGAAAACACCCGACGGTCGCGACAGCCTTGATCAGGACGGAAACAAGATCATTGAATTCGGAAAAGACCCTACCAATATCTCTGTAGCCAACGCGCTCTTTTCTTCCTGGTCTGACGCACCCGCCGGTTTCAGAGAAGAACTAAAAGAATTCATTTGGTGTACGGGACTGGAGTATTGGTACGATAAACAATTCTCCATCCGCGCAGGATATTTCCACGAAGCCTCCACCAAAGGAAATCGCCGGTACTTCACCCTCGGAGCGGGATTGCGATATAACGTCTTCGGACTTGATTTCGCTTATCTCATTCCTACACAGCAGCGTAACCCACTCGAAAACACCCTCCGTTTCACGCTTATCTTCAACTTCGAAGGTTTGAAATCGGAGGGAGATGAAGGAGATGACCAATAATACAAAGACCCCGGAATAACCGGGGTTTTTCATTTAAAGAAATTACCATGCGAATAGGGTTCGGATTCGACGTACACCAACTGAAAGAAGACCATCCGTTCTGGCTGGGCGGCATACAGCTTCATCACTCCAAAGGCGCCTTTGGCCACTCTGACGCTGATGTAATGATACATGCGATATGTGATGCGTTGCTTGGTGCCGCAAATCTTGGCGACATCGGCAAGCACTTTCCTGATACGTCAGCTGACTTCAAGAACATCGACAGTAAGATCCTATTGAACAGGGTCTGCATGCTTTTGAATGAGAAGGGGTATGGCATCGGGAATATCGATGTGACGCTTTGTCTTGAGAAACCGAAGATCGCTCCGCACATCCCTGAAATGCGCAGAATACTCTGCGAGACGATGGGTATACCTGATGAAGACCTCTCGATCAAAGCGACAACCAATGAAAAGATGGGATTCGTTGGTCGTGAGGAAGGTGTGGTGTGCTATGCTATCGCACTGATAAATCGTATTTGATCAGAACCCGTAGGAATATCCGATGCATAAGATATATTCCTGGAGCCTGACAATCCTGTTGAACTGGACCAAGTAAGAGAGCGTCACAGAATTCCTTTTATCGAAATCATGTTGAATCCCTGCCTCGTAGCGCATGCGAGTAAGGTTCCCATTCAGGAAAGGATCGGATGCTGAATGGAGCATCACGAACGATTCCACGGAGGCAAAAGGTTCGGTTCTTCCGCCGGGATCGTAAGTGACCTGTATCCTGGTCCTGAAAAACAGATCAGGTGCCATATCCAAAGTCGGATTGAAGAAATCCTCTGTCCTGGCTTGGACACGGCCGCGCGCTCCAATCACAATAGGTTTGAACTTTCGGCGCCAGGAAAGATCAGCGAAAAAACCATGACGAATTGACCAGTAATCAAGCTCGTTCTTTCGAATGAAACGGTAATTGACGGAGGCTTTCAGATTTTTCGCAAGAACATATTGCACCGAGGCCTCAGTGAAAAACAAATCGACTGTAGACAGATTACGATTCAATCTGATCTGCTCTGACATCCCGACCGACCACCTTGCATCCAGTTTATGCGAAAGTGAAAATGTATACCAAGTCCCGAAATCCCTTTCCTGTGCAATCGCAGTACAGGAAATGAACATGCAAAGAATAAACAACCTGGCAAATCGCCGGTACATACAAATCAGGATTCGTAATAAAATGCACGAATGATGGCTACATCACGCATGAAATCGATTTTAGAAATCGTGACACGGTGCACATTCAAACCGGTGCGCTTGCGCAGATCCTCGATCAATGCGGTTTTGTTCTCGGGACGGATCAACTCGATGTTCTCGTATTGGATGATCTTATATTCTTCGTTTCTCACCAGCACATCGCCATCGAGTCCGTAGGTGAATCCGATGATGATCGTGTTGATAACGATCAGCTCGAAATAAGTCGCCTTGCTCACGGCTGATATCAATCCGATGGCTATTACGATGAAAAGATAGGTCATATCCTTGGTACTGATTCCCTCGGTCCGGTAACGTAGCATGGAGAAGACAGCAAACAGGCCAAAAGCCGCGCCCATGGACATGTCCACCTTATTGAGCAGATAGGTGATTACGAAAATGATGATGTTGAAAATAAAAAACGTGAAAAGATAATCACGCTTGTTGTAGATCCTGAAATGGATCATTCTCACAAGGATGAAAACAGAAACGAAGTCGATGAGCAACCTCCAGAAAAACTTGTCGGATAGCTTGTCGAACAGTTCGAAATCGGATAATGCTTCGTTCATGACGTTTGGAGCAGTTTGTTCAGATAAGATAAGGATGGTTTGAAACGGTTCTGTTTGACTTCCGGATGCAAGGTAATAACGCCAAGACAATATTTGCTGATGGACTTTTCCCTTATTCGCCTCTTATTCATCAATGATATGAACTGACTTCTCTGGATACCGCTACCTTGCTTAACCTCTGCAATGACAAGCCCTTCATAGGCATGCCTCTTTGCACCCTCACTGAAATTCAAATCGATATCGACGGTGAGTCTCTCCTGGCTGGACTTGCTTACGAAAGTCAGTCGGATATAATTGACCCATATAGCAGGACGAAGTGAATCGGGATCGACCGGTGATGCTGCACGAACCAGATCGGAAGGCTTCCCTTCAAGAGTCATCGGTATCGAAGGTCGCTTTATGCGCTCCTTGACAGTACGGCCCTTGTTGTTTTTGAATTTGACCTCGAAGAAATTGAGATCGGACTCCACATACCTTCTTGAGCGGAATTTATACCTGTTCAATCGGCCATTATGATGTTGTACATAAAGTCCGAAGTCTTCCGTATCGAAATACAAGGTCTCATAGTGGCTGTAACGATGACCGGAAACCTCCAACAGGAAATAGTCGCTCTTCATGGCCTCTAAAAGTGAAGGCAAATGCGTATCCCGGAACATGAATTTCGTATCCACACGATCCAGCAGCTTGACACCATCCATCTGCTGCAGTGAGATGGGATCGAAGGTGTCAAGTACCTGTCGGATTGCGTTTAATGTTCCACTCATCGTTCGCTGTAGATATAGCGTTTTTCAAGAATGAGCTTTCCGGAAGCATCGAAAACTTTACGTTTGATCCTCATTCCTTTGTTATCATATTCGATACTGGTTGTCTTAAGGACCTCCCCACCACCATCCATTATAGTTTCCGCTATCCTCTCTCCCTCAGGATTATAATCCCATAATTCCTTTTCAATCATCTTACCTGCGCCGTCATAACGTACCTCCTCTGTCTGATTACCGTTTATATCAAACTTCCAGGTCTTTCGTTTTTTCAGATTGCCATCGGAAGTGTAAGTCTGCTCTTCGACCTTTTCTCCGGATTTTGAAAATGAACAAACGATACGTGATTTCATGGCACCTGAATCATCAAAGGAAATCTCTTCAATGACATTACCTTCCGAGTCATATCGTTCAAAGGATTCATCAAGGAGAGATTCCTTGCCGTCCATAGTTTTCACGACAATCACTTTCTGAGAAACCACTTTGTTCTTACGTATATCTTTTTTGCTTTGAGAAAAAGCAAAATCGGATATTAGTAGGGCGAATACGAAAAGCATGGAATTCCTCATAGCATCACCGCTCTTCAAAGATTATAATATCAGGAGCCTGGACAGTGGACTTATTCCCGGTGACGGATACATCTGCAAAAACAGGGAATCGTGGGCGTGTTGGATCAAGAGTCTGATCGAAAAGCCCCGTCGTATCCTCGGAATATGAAAAGAGCCTGTAATCACCTTTCTGCAAACCAGAAAAACGGTAGGAACCGTCATAACTGCAATTGAAATCGTCATCGTAGGTGGAGTTAACAGCTCCATAGATGATAAAAATATCCTCTCTTGAAGCTGGCACCGTATCCACTATCCTTGACAACGATAAGTCATAGCGGTAAATGAGTACTCTTCCCTCAATTGTAGAGGTACCTCCTTCGCCTGCATCCTTCTTACAACCTGAATAAATATTAATCAGGAAGAGGAAGGCGACAGGCCATTGATACAAAAACCGGACATTTTTCACCCCCTTAAATTACAGTATTAGCACCGAATTGCAGCCTGGCTTCTACAAGTTTTGCGACAAGCAGTTGTTAATGACAGACCAATCCTTCAATTGCATTACCCGATAGCTTTCGCCAGAGTATTTTAACGGTAGTTTGCCTACCTTTACGACAGTAATGTCAGAGAAAATCACTTTAGTTTCAGAATTCATCCGTTATAATGACGCCAATGAATTGCCAGAAACGGATCGCGTGCTTTTGGTTGCTGCGCGTAAAAGCGCTCATGATGCATATGCACCTTACTCGAGGTTCCATGTGGGCGCAGCTTTACTTCTTGATGATGGCCAAATCATTCTTGGCAATAATCAGGAGAACGCGTCGTATTCATTGGCCCTTTGCGCTGAGAGGGTTGCTTTATTCGCTGCAGGAGCCAATTTCCCGGGTGTAGCTGTGAAGGCCATGGCAATTACAGCGTTTTCTGATGAGTTCTTGATCGATCGTCCGATAGCTCCCTGTGGATCTTGTCGCCAGGTCATTTCAGAGTATGAGCATAAACATAAAACGAAAATCCGATTGATTCTTGCTGGTGTATCCGGCAGTATCCTCGTTGCCGATTCAATTGAAGGCTTATTACCCATGCAATTCAATGCTGACGACCTGCATGTCAAGAACTCGCGATAATCAACTGTCAAGGGTTCGCCCCATCATTTGCATGCTGATGCTTTTGCTCTATACAGGCAACATTTCAGCACAAGTGAATGTCAGGGACTCCGTTTTTTCATTCTCCTTCGGTAGTATCACAGGCGGATTCCAGGTGCCAGGAGGTGACATGGCCGACCGATTCGGTCTCAATTTCAATATTGGTGCCGGATGCTTCCGAAAGTTGCACAATAATTGGGTTTTCGGAGTACAAGGTGAATTCATGTTCGGTGACCAGGTCAAGGATCGTCAATTCCTGATCAACCTTGCAACCTCCCAAGGTTACCTTCTCACCAAAGATGGAACTTATGGCGAAGTTCTCCTCTATGAAAGAGGCTGGCAAGTGCAATCAAAGGTCGGGAAGATAATCCCAGTAGTAGGTCCGAATGATAATTCAGGAATACTCCTGATGGCGGGAGCAGGTTTCATCCAACATAAGATCCGAATTGAAAACCAGGGATCCGAGATTCCCTATCTTGAAGGTGATTATGTCAAAGGCTATGATCGGCTTACGAATGGCTGGACAATTTCGGGCTTTGCCGGATATGCCAATTTCGGGAATCGAAAGAGAGTGAACTTCTTTATTGGTCTGGAGTATATCGTTGGCATGACCGAATCGAGACGTGATTTCAATTTCGATACGAGAAGAAAAGACAATCAGAAGAGATCCGATATATTATACGGATTGAAGGCAGGATGGATCATTCCATTCTACAAAAAAATGCCGAACGCTTTCTATTACGACTGAGCCGATGATGCTCTTTTACAACCTCTTTATCAGGACTTATTCGCTACTGATCAGTTTAGCCTCGATCACAGGAAACAGAAAGGCTTCGGCTTTTATCAAAGGAAGAAAAGACTGGGAGAAAGAATTACGAGCCGGCACAAGTCATGATGCGTCCCCTTGGGTGATGTTTCACTGCGCATCCTTAGGAGAATTCGAGCAAGGGCGTCCTTTGATAGAATCCTATAGAAGTAAGCACCCTGGAGAAAAAATCCTTGTCTCTTTTTTCTCGCCTTCAGGATATGAGTTACGCAAGAATTACGAAGGCGCAGACTACGTCTGCTATCTTCCTTTGGACACAGCGCGAAACGCAAAAACCTTCATAGAGATTGTACAACCTTCAAAAGTTTTTTTCATAAAATATGAGTTCTGGTTCAATCTCCTTGAGGAACTTCATGTACGATCCATTCCTCATTTTGTAGTTTCTGGAATTTTCAGACCGAGTCAGTGGATTTTCAAATCCATCAACCGTTCTTTCCTGAATCGTCTTTCTAAAATCGACTACTTTTTCTTGCAAGATAACGCATCAGTTGAGCTGCTTGCCTGTCATGGAATAAGAAATACGATAATCACAGGAGATACACGATTCGACCGCGTTGTAGAGGTTGCTACCAAGCCAGCAGAACTACCTGAAATCGAGAATTGGTGCAAAACAGGATCGGTCATAGTTGCCGGCAGCACGTGGCTGGAGGATGAACAAGCCTTACTGGGTTATATGAAACAAAAAAACTCAGACGTGAAGCTCTTGCTTGTACCGCATGAAATCAACAAGAATCATCTACAAAGACTAGAGCAAGAAATCGGGACCACATGTCCGACATGTTCTTTTCAACTTTACAGTAAGACGAATGGAAAGATTGATTCGGATATTTTAATAATGGATTCAATCGGACTCTTGTCGCGTCTGTACCGGTTTGCAACAGTTGCTTACGTAGGAGGCGGTTTTGGTTCAGGAATCCATAACACCCTGGAAGCTGCGGTATATGGCAAGCCTGTGGTTTTCGGCCCCCGGTATGAAAAATTTCGCGAGGCCGTTGATCTGATTGAGAAAAAAGCAGCGTTCGGTTGCAAGACTACACATGATGTTTCTGATCAACTTTCCAAAATACTGGTTTCTGACAGCCTGATAACAGCTGCCGGAAACGCTGCCAAGGCTTATGTTTTATCCCGGACAGGAGCTACCGCGAAGATTTTGGAGCGACTATGAACCAGCTGCTCAATCTATATATTCTTCAATCTTTTTAGGCTAATTTTGTATTGCTTGATAACGAAACAGATGTCAACCATCAAAAGGCCCTGCTTTTTCCTGTCCATCATGCTGGCAATTAGTATTATTTATGCCTGCAAGAACGAGCCACTGGAATTACTACCTGACAATGGAAACGGCAGCAACAATTCCGTGAACATTTGCAACCCTGATTCTGCTTACTTTAGCAATGACATCGCACCTCTTTTGTCATCGAATTGCGCTATGAGTGGTTGCCACGACAATATCACGCATGCGGATGGCATCCGATTCACCTCCTACTCCAACATCATGAATTCTGGAATAATTGATATTGGAAATCCAGGCAATAGCGATTTGATTGACGTCGTTACCGAAACGGATCCTGACAAGATCATGCCACCCCCACCTGCAAACCCATTGACGACAAGTCAAATCGCTCTGTTGAGTCAATGGATATCTCAAGGTGCTAATAACAATTCCTGCACAGGCGGTTGTGATACGACGAATGTAACTTTCTCCGGATCTATTTCACCACTACTTCAGAGTAAGTGCAATGGCTGTCACGGCAACAGCAATCCTGGCGGGGGTGTAATCCTCACCAATTATTCAGGAGTACAAGCAGTTGCGAATAATGGAAAACTTCTCAGTTCGGTCGAACATACTTCCGCGTTTCCAATGCCCAAGAACGGGAGTAAACTTCCCGACTGTGAAATCAGTATGATCCGTATCTGGATCAATGCAGGAGCGCTCAATAATTGACCCAACTTATGCAACCAAGAATCATTTCTTTTTTGATTTGTTGCTCGACATTTTGGAGCTGTTATTATGATTCTGTAGAGGAACTTTACCCCGTAAGCTATGGTGGAAGTTGCGATACGACAGGCAGTTCATATTCCGCCGATGTGCAAACCAGGTTCTCTTCCTTTAACTGCTCCGCCTGTCATTCAGGAACCAACCCTTCGGCGGGAATCAATCTCTCCAGTGCGGATGATATCAAGACTTTCATCAACACCAGTACCCCTACCAATGCACTGCGGCTGATGGGTGCCATCAGACACACAGCAGGATACGTTGCCATGCCCAATGCTGGCACGAAAATTGACAACTGTTCTGCCAATCGTATTGAAGCGTGGATACTTGCCGGTTGCCCTAATAATTGAAATCATGAAAAAAGTACGGATTATATTCATCATACTTGCCATTGCTGCAGCCGGAGTGCTATATGGAATCAGGGAATTCAACAGAAAGCCTGAAAGCACTTCAGAGAAGGACGCCATAGCAAAGCTGACTGCTGATAGCCTCGCAAGGTGCTTTGAAACGAACGATTCTTTAGCCACTTCAATATTCACCGGTAAAATAGTAGAGGTAGAAGGGATCATTGAAGAGAAAGATGTAGATAACGGGTCGGTTCGCCTTCGTTTGAAAGGAACTGATATGTCCGGAGTGATTTGCCAATTGGAAGCTAACGATTCATCAGGCGCTGCAAATGGCGAACAAGGCGCTCTCATATGCATCAAAGGCAAATGCAATCTGTACCAGAAAGTGGAATTATTACCTGGAGGCGATGTATATTTAAATAATTGCGTAATGACAGAAAAGTCCAAGTGATCTCAATCCTAATACCAGTTGCTGACTAAAAACCAAAAACATATCATGAAAAAAATCCTTCTTGCTGCATCATTGCTTACTGCTACTTTCAGCAATGCACAAACCAAATTCTTCACTAAAAAAGGGAAGATCACCTTCGATGCGACAACAGCAAATTCTCCTGAGCAGATCCGAGCAAAGAACGAGAACGTGATCAGCGTAATAGATCTCTCTACAGGTGCAATGGAGTTCATGCTTTCAATGACAGCCTTCGAATTCGAAAAGGCCTTGATGCAAGAGCACTTCAATGAGAATTATGTGGAGTCGGAAAAATTCCCGAAAGCCAACTTCAAAGGATCAGTAACAAATTACAAAGACATTACTCTTTCTAAGGAGGGAGTATATAATGTGACTGTAAAAGGCAATCTTACCATGCATGGCGTCACCAAAGAGGTTTCATCGAACGGCACCATGACAGTCAAGGGAGGAATGTTGACAGCAGGTAAAGCTGAATTCAAAGTGAACCTGCCTGACTACGGAATAGAAATTCCCAGCGTAGTAAGCGATAAACTCTCCAAAGAAGCCAAAATAAAGGTGGACTTGGCCTTTGAACCCTCCAAATGAGTACACAACCATGAGACTAAAAAACCCTCCTCGATCGGAGGGCTTTTTTTATTTCATAGAAATCTTTCCAATGTGAAAATATCGGCTTTAGTAGGCAATAACAACAATGCAACTATCATAGCGAATCGGGGGAAATAGAATTGCATATCCCACATGGCCTTCATTAAACTGAATATCACAGAAACAATGGCCAGATCCGCCGAAAGGGCATACAACGCATAGGACTTGAACAGACCCAAGATGAGGCACAATCCGCCAAGTAACTCGACCCATGAAGAAATAAAAACCATCGGGCGTAAGACCGGAATCGCAAAAAGTGTCTTACGTATCGGGTCAGCGATGGTATCAAGTACCCTTGATGTACCTAACCTGAAAAGCTTATCATATCCTTGAAAGAAGAAAAGTATTCCTGCTGTGACCCTCAGCAGCATAAGTGCGATTGAGAACTCCACATTGTATGAGGCTTCATATATCATAGGTTCAACATTTGGCATTTAAGAAACATTTTTAAAAAATGAAAAACAAAAACAAACACAAGAACCCATCCATTCCTGACATTATTAGCAGAATCGAATTCAATTGTAAATCTCGTCGATCGAAGTCAAAAAAGATATGATGAAAATCAGTTTCCGTTTTCAAGTTCTTTCCGGACTTTTTTCCAAAACTTGAAAAAATTGGGGTAAAAACCGTTGACATCCGTCAGGCGCTCTGGCAGTTCCTGTTTGCCTATAAAATGAGCTGAGAAAGGATGCTTCTTGAAATGAAAATCATCAGAACTCAGATTCTGAAGCTCACTGAATTCACCAACGAAAACCTGTATGCCTGGAATCTCGTTGGCAAGGGACAAGATGAACTCCACGACCTTTTTCGAAACCGGATATTTATTGAAATGCGAAGGCTCTAATAACAGGATACGGTTTGCATGAATATCCTTCTGCCAATTTGGATCAAGGTTATACGATGTGTATATCAATACAGGCAGTCCCTGCTGGAGATGGATTGGGGATCTTTCAGGCAATAAACACTTCAAATAAGCACCTTGGGTCTCTTGAAAAACGAATGGAATGTCCTTCAAAGGCAACTCATCATATCCGACATCAAGAAATGTATTGAGCTGGTTTGTATTGCAGTAACGATTGATATTATCCTGGTTTGCAAAATACTTCTTATTGCTGAATGTTCCTGCCACCCATTGCCAGCTGAGTGCATTACTTGCCCAATCTCCATCCAATAAATGATAATACATCCATTTTGCGGACTGTAGCCAATGGCACGATGCGATATTACAACTCAATGATGCGATATACATCCGGAGATGATTATGTATGTAACCGGTTTCAACGAGTTCCCGAACACCCGAATCAATAGCATCTATCCCTGTATTACTTTGCATCAACGCAACTGGAACTCCATGAGTTGCTACTGGAAACTGAGAACCGTTCATATCCAGATCAATACCGCTCCCCTTTTCCTCCCATATCGCCTGCCAATAGTCGCGCCATGCAAGTTCCTGAATCAATTTCTCCGCTGTCGCGACAGTCCAACCCTTGGAAATCAAATGATCATAAACCGTGCGCGTGCTGATGACTCCACGTGAGATATAAGGCGAAAGACGCGTTACTGCGCCATTCAGATAGTTCCTGGAAGTCGCGTAAGCTACAGGATCGATTGCATCAATTTTTAAATAAATATCTGCGAGAGCTACCGTCAAC
>JBJSZR010000380.1:0-1682 GCA_046090385.1 Bacteroidota bacterium | reverse complement strand
GTGATTCGATAACAGCATGGCTAATGCTTTTTAGCGGAAGCGATGGTACGTTCAATGCTGTCCCATAGACCTGCCGCTGTTTTTTCCCAGGTGAATGATCGACTTCTTTTAAGACCTTTTTCTGTCAAGCTTATTCGAAGTCGCTCATCGGAGAATAGTTTAAGCATGCCAACAGCGATCGCCTCTGCATCGAACGGATTCACAGTCAATGCCGCATCTGCTGAAATCTCAGGCATGGAGGTCACATCTGCTGTAAGTACGGGTACACCTGAACGCATCCCCTCCAGAATCGGGATTCCGAACCCTTCAAATGTTGAAACGTAGGTCACCGCGAATGCAGCCCCTGTGATATCATGCAGATCATGCTCGCTTACCCTTCCAGTGAAGTGAATCTGTGTTTTATTCGGAGATGCTTCCAGAGTTCGTTGCATATCGTCGGTCCACCACCTGTTTGCTCCCGCAAAGACAAGTTGCAAGTCACTGGTGGCCTTTTCCTTGAACCGGTCGAATGCTTTGATGTGATTGACAATATTCTTTCGTTGATGAATGGATCCGATGAATAGAAAGTAGGGTCTGCCTTGTGTCCAACGCTGTCGTATCCGAGTCGCTTTCTCGTCTGAAATGGGTTGAAAGCCTTCGTTCACGCCGTTGTAGACGACGTCGATCTTGTCCGGATGGATTCCATATTTGCTTGAAATGTCGTTTTTGGAGAACTCGGAAACAGTGACAATCCTTTCCGATCTTGCTGCAAACTTGGGAAAGTAATGCCTGTAGTAATTCCTTATCAGAAATGGAAGGTCTTTCGGGTAGTGTTCGAAATTGATGTCGTGTATGACATCCAGTGTAGGTACACTGCTTCTTAATGACACGTAGCCATCGGGTGAAACGAACAGATCGGGTTTCCATTTTTTGAAAACTGCAGGTAAGGCGTGCTCATACCACAAATGCCAAAGTATAGGATGTCTTGCTGGGAGACCGGCTCTGATTCCAGTTACATTTTCAGAAAAAATGAATTCCTGATCGAAGTCCCTGTCGAAGATGAAAAGAAAGCGGTGTTCAGGATGTTGCAGCACCAACCTACTGACGGTTTCCTTGCAGAAATAGCCAATTCCTTCCAGCCGTCCCGGAAGCAGCATGCGGGTGTTAACAGCGATCAGCACGTCAACTGCAAGGTACGAGTTTGAGGCTCAATCAGGTATTTGTGTTGAAAAAGACGTTTTATTACCTGGCGACCAAGGTATCATACACCTGTTGATGGCTTATTTTTGTAAACGATGAAATTATCCAATCCAGTCCGTTTGCGGGAGCTGGCCGAACTTACCGGAAGCCGTGTGATCGGTAACGGCGAAAGTCTTGTGTACGGCATCAATGAGATCCACAAAGTGGAGCAAGGTGATATCACGTTTGTGGATCATCCGAAGTATTACGATAAGGCACTTGCCTCCGCGGCTACTTTTGTCATAATCAATAAGGAAGTGGAATCCCCCAAGGGTAAATCACTGTTATTTCACAACGATCCTTTCAGTGTTTACAATCAGATCGTCGCACATTTCCGCATTTTCACACCCTCTTCCTCAGCTATCAGTCCTTCAGCCCGAATCGGTGAGGGAACTGTTCTTCAGCCAGGGGTTTTCGTAGGTAATGACGTCATGATCGGGCGTAATTGCCTGATACATTCCAAT
>JBJSZR010000379.1:0-1760 GCA_046090385.1 Bacteroidota bacterium | reverse complement strand
AACTCCTACACCGGTGAAGACACTCTGGAGATCTCATGTCACGGATCCACGTTTGTACAGCAACGCATTCTGGATGTCCTATCATCCAGTGGGATCCGTATGGCTCAGCCCGGAGAGTTCACGCTTCGTGCTTTCCTGAATGGCAAGCTCGACCTTAGTCAGGCCGAAGCGGTAGCTGATCTTATCGCTTCTGACACTGCCACGAGTCATCGTATCGCTTTGAGTCAGCTACGTGGAGGATTTTCTGATGATATCCGAGCCCTGAGGCAGGAACTGGTGCAATTCGCATCACTGATCGAACTGGAGCTCGACTTTGCTGAAGAGGATGTGGAGTTCGCCAGCAGAAAGCAACTGCGCGATGCTGTGGTAAACTTACAGGATAGACTGCATCGATTGATTCGATCTTTTGAATTGGGAAATGTAATCAAAAACGGTATCCCCGTCGTCATCGCTGGAAAACCGAATGCGGGTAAATCCACCTTGCTCAATTCGCTACTCAACGAAGATCGTGCGATAGTCAGTGACATACCAGGCACTACACGCGACACTGTGGAGGAAGAAGTCAACCTGGGTGGCATACGCTTCCGTTTCATCGATACTGCCGGCATTCGAGAAACCACCGATACCATCGAACGCATCGGCGTGGAGAAGACTATGGAAAAAATCCGACAAAGTCCGATCATACTTTATCTCTTCGACGTGAACGAGAACTCTGCCGGCGAACTTTTGAAAGAATTGGAAGAACTTCGAAAACACGTGGACCCTTCTTTCATCTTAGTGCCTGTCGGGAACAAGATCGATCAATACGATACCGAATCATTGGAAAATGAGTTCAAGGGCATACAGGATCTTTTATTGATCTCAGCCAAAAGCGGAACGAACCTGGACTCCCTGACCTCCTTGTTGCTCCGTCACACCAATGCTCAAAAGCTTCAGTCGGGAGATACGATCATCACCAACGCTCGACATGCAGAGGAGCTGCGACTGACTGAAATGGCATTGCAAAAAGTGATAAACGGTATTGACCGTAATGCCACGAATGATTTCCTCGCAGGAGATTTGCGTTTCGCTTTATTCCACTTGGGAACCATCACCGGTGAAATATCAAACGATGAACTTTTGGAGAACATTTTTTCGAAGTTTTGTATCGGAAAGTAAAGATCCGCCAGCAGGATCATTTTTATCCTTTATTTCAACCAACGCAATCGAATCTGCAGATTACCTATCCAGCCCGTAATTAAAAATTCACGCCGGACTTTCAACTATTCGTCTAGGGTATCAGTGAAGCTCAGAGACTTGATTGATGGAACTATCGGAGAAAAAGTTGATTTATACAGGCTTTAATTCATTCAAATAAATACTGCTTCAACTGCCAAAATCGGATTTTATTAATCCGATCTTCATCATAAATATTAAGACTATGAACTGAAATTTCAGATGCTTACAAAAACCAGGTTTTTTATCGATCTACATTCCCACCATCAACCGAACGTACCGGGAACCATAACTGTTTTGAATATCCAAAATGACTTCGACAAGATTCCGACAGATGGATACTGTACCGCCGGATTACATCCATGGCTCTTGAACGAGGGGACTTCAATAAACGATTTCAAAAAATTGGAAAATTCCGCAAAACAAAAAAACGTAATTGCTATCGGTGAATGCGGACTCGACAAGCTTGCAGCTACAAGCTGGGATTTGCAAAAAACATGGTTCGGCAAACAGATCGAGTTGGCCAATCGAATTAAAAAACCACT
>JBJSZR010000378.1:0-1819 GCA_046090385.1 Bacteroidota bacterium | reverse complement strand
TTGAATTTCCTTTCGTATGTCCCTTACAACGCATGGTTCATATCGCTTCCTGCAGGATTTGCCATGAATAGATTGTCCCCTTTTTCCGTCAGAACTGTTTTTTCAATCGGCATTGATTTCAAAAAAGATCGCCTCCTGAACGAAGGTTCGATTCCCGAGCATGCAGTGTTGTCTGCAGGAAACGTTCGCTTGCGTGTGCAGTCTTTCTCTGATGTCGATCCGCTTCTTTTTGAGTCCGGATTAAAATCTTCCGGCTTTCAGATCCAAAGGATCCAACACGCCGCTCATTTCGCAGTCGTGGATCTTTCCGTCACTGAGGTCGACCGGCTTTGTCGATTACCTTTTGTGAAATTCGTAGAGCCGGTGAGTCCTTCCTCTGAGCCGGAAGATACCAAGGGTCGTTCGTTGCACCGAAGTAATGTGATAAATCAGCCTGTTACCTTCGGGCGTCATTTCAATGGCGACAGTATAGCGATATCGCTTGCCGATGACGGTGAGGTAGGACCTCATATCGATTTCACCGGTCGCATGATCCCGATGTTGAATTCGGGTCCTGGCGGCAATCATGGTGACATGACTTCTGGAATCGCAGTAGGTGCAGGTAATCTTGATCCGACCAAGACAGGTATGGCCGACGGTGCGACATTGCTTGTGCATGACATAGACGCAGGTAACGACGGTTACGACCACATCTATAACTGTGCTACCTATTACAACCAATATGGTGCTGTGATCACTTCCACCAGCTACAGTCAGGGTTGTAATGACTACAACGCTATCACTCAAACGGGCGATCAGCTGGCAGTGGATAATCCGCAGATGACCTTTGTTTTCTCAGCAGGTAACCGAGGAACGGGCGATTGCAATTACGGAGCCGGCACACCATGGGGTACCATAACCGGTGGGTTCAAGATCGGCAAGAATACCATTGCATGTGCCAACCTTGATCCATTCGAATCGCTGGATAATACAAGCAGTCGTGGCCCGGCCGATGACGGTCGTATCAAGCCCGATATCGCTGCCAACGGAGCTGACCAGAATTCTACGGATGAAAACAATACATACCAGGTTGGTGGAGGAACAAGCGCTGCGTGTCCGGGAATCGCTGGTGTGTCCGCACAACTTTATCAGGCATACAGGCAATTGAACAATGGACAGTATCCGGAAGGTGCTTTGATCAAGGCGGTACTGTTGAACACAGCGCAGGATCTTGGTAATGAAGGTCCGGATTTTACTTACGGTTATGGTCGAGTCAATGCCTACCGTGCGGTACGTACACTGGAAGACGGACGCTACATTGCAGATTCAGTCAGTCAGAGTGGTTCATTGAATTTCCCCATCACGATTCCTTCCAATACCCGTATACTAAAAGTGATGCTTCATTGGCGTGATCTGCCCGGAGACCCGGCAGCCGCTTTCCAACTGGTGAACGATTTGGACATGGAAGTCACGGATGGTTCAGGCCTTTCCACGCGTCCTCTGGTACTCGATCCGACTCCCAATGCTGCCAATCTTTCCGCACCGGCTGTGCCCGGCATCGATCGTTTGAATAATACTGAACAGGTAGTTATCAATAATCCGGTCGCAGGAACTTATACCGTCCGTGTGGATGGGTTCCTGGTTCCGTCAGGTTCTCAAGGATTCTATATTACATGGGACTTGGTTCCTAATGAAATATTGTTGACCTACCCGCATGGCGGAGAATCGTTTGTTCCGGGTCAAACGGAGCAGCTTCGCTGGGACGCTGTAGGACTTAATGGTTCTTTCAGTCTCGAATATTCACAGGATGGTGGAGTGACTTGGAGTGCAATTGCATCCG
>JBJSZR010000377.1:0-3987 GCA_046090385.1 Bacteroidota bacterium | reverse complement strand
AGCATAGGAATCATCTCGAAACCTGGAGCAGTGTTCCGTTTGCATTCGACTCGCCCGACACCACATACGACTTCACGGCCTCTCCTACAAGTGCTTTCGGAAGTAATTTGAAGCTACTGGGACCTGGAGTTTATGGTATTTATGGTGGCGATGTAAACCAGGATGATGCCATCAACATTAGCGATATGAATGCACTTGCAAACAGAGCTTCCTTATTCGGCACCATTTACAGACAAGAGGACATTACCGGAGACGGTGTGGTGGAATCAGCCGACTACTCATTGATCGAGAGCCTTATTTTCAATTCCATCATTCTCCGAAGACCCTGATCAAGGACATTTTTTCATGAAAGTTCCGGCTCCCACCGGAACTTTCTTATTTTCGTGGCGGATGAAGGTTCCCGCTTGACGGGATTAATAGGGAATCACGTGTGAATCGTGGACAGTTCCCGCTGCTGTAAGCTCCAAGTACAGCCTTTACCGGATGCCACTGTCTGTTTTGACGGGAAGGCGGTAATGGTGGAGACAAGTCAGAAGACCTGCCTTCTTCCTAATCAACCATGCTTTCGGGTAAAAAGCGGGTGTGACCTTAGGCTATCAAAGCCCGTCATTCCCTTTTTCATCCTGAGCAACAAATTATTTCGAATGCGTAGGATGATTCTGTTTTCATTCATGTTTCTTTATGGACCGGCACTTTTCCCACAAAGCAATGGGGACACACTGCGTGCTGATTTGAAGGAGGTGACGGTTGTCGCTTCAAGAACAGAGGAGGCTGTAAAGGAGCTCCCTCGATCTGTGACTGTTCTCGACCGAAGTGATTTGGATGCCCTTCCCTATCTGTCTCTTGGCAATCTGCTGGAGGAACAATCTGGAATGTATATGGTAGGTACAGGGCAGATTCCCGGAAGTAACCAATCGCTTTTCCTTAGAGGTGGCAACACCAACCAAAATGCGATCTATATCGATGGGGTTAGGCTACAGGACGTTTCGACTGTAAACGGAGTAGCAGATCTTTCGGAGTTGCCATTGGAGTCGGTGGACCGTATCGAGATTTTGCGTGGTGCTCAGGGAACACTTTTCGGTTCGCCTGCTTCAGGTGGTGTTTTGATGATTACGACAAACAGGAAAAAAGAGTCCGGCATCAACGGAGTCATCGGAACCAGCGGAGGACTTTACCTGGATGGCGGCTGGACCAGTGGCGTCAGCGGCTCCTTGACAGGGAGAACTAAAAACGGTTTCTACGGAAGGCTCGATGTTTCTACTTTTTTCAGTGACGGTTTCAATGCCACCATCGACACACTACCTGACAGCTTGATGAATAAACCGGATAATGACGGTTTCAGGAAAAGAATGATCCATGCTTTGGCTGGCTACAACGATGACACGTATGATGTTGGATTCTCCATACGCAGAACAGAAATGAATACCGACATCGACCGTCAGGCATTCGTTGATGATGATAATTACACTTTGGATTTCAACCGTACATCAAGTTCATTTCATTTTGCTCGGAAATTCTCTCCGGCCTTCGACATGCGACTTACAGCAGGATGGAGTCGAACAGAGAGGAAAGCGGAAAACGACTCATCACTGAAACCAGACATCAACGCTTATGATCGCACTTATTCATTTGACGACTATTCTGGCGATCAGCTGTCTTCTGAACTTACGGCTACCTTTCAAAAAAACAATTTCAGCCTGGTCGCTGGAGCCGGTTTGCTTCAAGAGTCCATGAAGCAGAAAAATTATTACTACTCGGCTGTATATGACCCCTACATTTACGAATACGAATACGATCTGGATACTGTAAGACCTCTGGCTCAGACCAGTTCATTTTTTCTGCACTCATCGCTTGAAGGAAGTGTGTTCAGCGAAAAACTGAGTGCAATCAGAGTCCTTGCAGGAGGCCGTTATCAAAACAACACCATCTGTGGCTCCAACCTTTCCTTGGATGCAAGCCTGCTGTGGATGTTGGAATATGGCATGAGTTTTTATGTTTCATTCGCTACCGGCTTCACTACACCTTCCCTCTATCAGCAATTCGCCCCTGATGTTTATGTCCCATATGATGGCACACCATCCTCCAATGTGACTCTTGGCGATAAATCTTTGCTTCCAGAGACAAGTCGTAATTGGGAATTAGGAATCAGACAAGACTCTGAGGAGGAATGGAAATGGGAGTTGTCATTATTCAGGAATGTGACCGACAATCTGATTGATTTCGTCTATCTGTGGAACGGATCGATACCCATCGATGAGCTATCTACCGATTTCAGCCGGGACGATTATCGAGGATCCACTTATGCGAACCTGGGAGAACAAACCGTTTATGGAGCAGCATTCTCTTTCTCGCGTACACTGTTTGAACGATTGAAGTTAGAATTCTCAGGCTGCATACTGGATGGACGATTGTCGTATGATGGTGATGCTACTTCGGACAAGCGCCTGAATGGACTCAGTATACAGCTGTTGTCCAATGGCCAATTCGTAGATGAAGCAAGAACCATTGATGGCCTGGTACGCAGACCGGATGTTTTCAGATGTGCTCTGACTTACCGATTCATAAAGGGTCCGCAACTTCGACTACAAGTCAGACGCGTAGGCAAGCGTTTCGACAGTTATTACGACAATCAAATATTGCCTTACGGTGCACTTGCAAGAACAACGATGGATGGATATGTTTTGGCTGATTTGTCGGGAAGTTGGAAAGTCAACGAATATTTCAGTACAAACCTATGCATCGATAATCTCTTTAATACCCGGTATCAGGAGATAAGAGGATTCGCCACGCGAGGCATTGGTGTTCAAATAGGACTTAAAACGAGATTCTGACCTCATTCAAAAACATTAAATTTGCCCTAACATGACCTATCAAATGAAAAACAAAACGACTCTTCTGGCCACTATGGTTATCCTGGCTGCATCACTAAGCAGACTTCTTCCGCATCCACCGAACTTCACTGCCATCGGCGCGATGGCGTTTTTCAGTGGCTGTTATGTTCTAGATCGTCGTTTCGCCTTTTTGATCCCAATGGGCGTTATGTTCGTCACTGACTTGTTAATAGGCTTTCATACAGGAATGATTCCAGTTTACTTGTGTGTGGCATTTACCGCATTTCTTGGCTTGAGGCTCAGCGGTAAACCTACTTTTTCGTCTGGATTGACATCGGTTCTGGTGGGCTCGCTCGCTTTCTTCCTTATTACGAATCTTCCCATTTTTTATCCGTCACTTTACCCCAATACCCTTGAAGGATTGCTTCAGAGCTATACAGCAGCTCTCCCTTTTTTCAGGAATCAGTTGGCCGGCGATCTGATCTATACCGGACTTTTATTCCTTGTTTTTAATCTCCTGAAAAACAAAGTTTTGAACTTGGCTAACTAAAGTAAATTGTTTAAGGTATCAAATAAAAAAACCAGCCTTACGGGGCTGGTTTTGTTTTTTCAACCTTACGGGGTTGACGGGACCACCAATCTTACGGGATTGGTTAATTTTCTAATGACCTCAGTGCTTTTGATTGAAACACATATAGTCTAACGCCAGGTTGAATTGAAAGATCCGGCAAGAACGCGGGTATTCTTACCGACTGATGAACCGGTCGAATTTTCCCTGAAAAGCTGAGAATCAGAAAGTTAGAAAGAGCTCAAGAGATTTGCATGACAAAAAGCATTAAAAAGCCCTGAAATTTTCGAGTTTCAGGGCTTTTTCTTTCAAAAATCAAGCGTTATTCCGCTAAAAGAGTTTTTTCTGCGGCAGAAAGTATATCAGATGCACCTTCTCTGGTAGTTGACTCTGCGTAGGTCCGCAAAACAGGCTCCGTACCTGAGGCACGGATCAGCAACCATTGGTTTTTCTGATCATCGAAATAATATTTGTAACCATCCATATCCTCCACCTTCTTGATTTGGAATGGTCCAAATGCGGTATAGAATCCCTTTGCTGTGCGCTCAACGATTCTCTGTTTGACTGCTTCAGACAAATGCAAATCGA
>JBJSZR010000376.1:0-11651 GCA_046090385.1 Bacteroidota bacterium | reverse complement strand
CTGATGCATATACAGCATAGGCTACATCGAATATTCACAGGATGGTGGAGCGACTTGGAGTGCAATTGCATCCGTTGGAAGCAACGCACGCCAATATGCTTGGCCGGTTCCGGCTATCAGTTCCGATCAGGTGCTCGTTCGGGTTACCAGAGGGGCGCTGAGTGATGTCAGCGATGCATTTGTTTCCGTGCTTCAGCAACCTCAAAACCTACAGGTCGATTATTCTTGTCCTGATACATTGCAGCTTAGTTGGACTGGCGCTTCCGGTGCAACGGGGTATAAGGTTTATCAACTTGGTGCAAAATATATGGATGAAGTGGCAACAGTCAACACTGGAACCACGGTACGTCTTGCTGTTCCGGCGGTAGATGAGGAGTGGTTCAGTGTGGCAAGTATCGGGCCTTCCGGCGGAATCGGTCGCCGTATAAATGCCATTCAAAAGCAACCAGGTTTGATCAATTGTAGCCTGGCATTGGATTTAGGTATCCAACAGGCAATAAATCCGGTCAATGGTCCTATTTACGCGTGTCAAAACCTCTCTGCTGTGCCTCTTACTGTTCAATTGAGAAATCAAGGCTTGACAGATGTTTCCGGTTTCCAGGTTTCCTATTCCATCAACGGTGCCCCTGCGGTAGTTGAGAATTACAGTCCGATACTAGTGCAGGGAGCTTCTGTCAACTTCACATTTTCAACCCCTATTGATCTGTCCCAGGCTGGACCCTATTCAATCGTGGTAACAACCAGCCTAAATGGCGATTTGAATGCGGCGAATAATCAGATTACAATATCAGTGAATTCAATAGCCTCTGGTATCGCACCAGTCGCTGAGCCGTTCAATACGGCAAGCTTCCCGCCGGCAGGCTGGAGTCTTCAGTCATCCAATTCAACCTACCTCTGGTCGCTTCGCCAAGGCATTACAGGAATAAACGGCACCTCCACCAATGCGGCCTGGTTCGACAATTATAGTTATAACAGTACCGGTGCTGAGGATAACCTCGTCACCTTTCCTATCGATCTAACCTCTACGCCTAATCCCCAGCTGTTATTCGATGTAGCCTATGCTGTATATGCATCAGGATACGATGACGGTTTGAGGGTTGAAGTCAGCACAGATTGCGGTCAGTCATTCCAGCCTACAGGATACTTGAAAATCGGCCCTGCGTTGGCTTCAGCTCCAGTTTCTGCATCTGACTGGTTTCCCACTTCAGCTTCCCAATGGCGTACAGATTCGATCGATCTTACCCCATTTGCAGGTCAGCCGGTAATCGCACGTTTCATAAATATTAATGACTTTGGCAACAATTTGCTTTTGGATAATATACAACTGATTAACAACCCGTTATTAGCGGTTACTACAAGTGATTTTAAGGGAGATTTGAACATTTATCCGAACCCATCCTCTGGTCTTATAACGCTTAATGTGAGTGGACTAACTGCCACCGAGTCTAGGGTTACTGTGCGTGATTCCCGAGGAAGTCTGGTTCAGGAAAAGGTCATCAGCATTCGAAACGGAGTCATCGAGGAGTTACTCGATTTGGGCAGTGTTTCTCCGGGAATGTATTTTGGAGAATTAACCACTGACGCTGGCATATTGCCATTCAAGATTGTACGTCGCTGATTCAATCATTGAACTGGCTTACCAATTCACGGTAAGTCAGTTCGAATTCTGATACCATCTCCTTGACGATTTCCTCAACAGACTCTTTTTTGTCGATCAGCTCAACAGTCTGACCCGCACACCAAAGGTTGGCATAGTTGCCGGGCTTGGTTGCCTTTTCCAACCATCGAAACCCTCGCAATTGGACCATCATCTTATAGTATTTCTTGGTTCGTGGATTTGTGCTAAGAAACCTTTCCAACCGATTTTGTCGAAGCCCGATCTTCTGTGCATAAGGCGTATTGATAATCGTGCATGGAGTTCCACTGATCCGATCAGTCATCACAATATCCTTCATTTCAGCCTTAATAACAGCTTGAATATACTCTTCTGAAACACTTGATTCTGAGGAGACTATGAATCGTGTGCCACAATATGCTGCGGAGGCTCCGGAGGCTATTGCGCCAAGCATACTCGGGCCGTCCGCAATACCACCGGCAGCAAGAACCGGGATATCCGGAAAGTGCTTTTTTAAGCTTCGAACGAGAAGGTTGGTAGGGAACGGACCGGCATGACCACCTGCTCCTTGTCCAACCGCTATAAAGCCATCGCACCCCAAACGTGCGCATTTTTCGGCATGTGTAAGATTGGTGACGTCGCAAAGCACCATAGCGCCGTAAGAATGGGCTGCATCAATCGTGGTGGATGGATTGCCAAGGGAGGTGATGTAGACGGGAACCTTGTTACGGACGCAGACATCCAAATGCTCCGCCATCAGCGTATTCGATTTCTGCACGATCAGGTTCACACCATAATTTCCTCCCTGATGTTGTTGGCAGAAAGAGTTCAGTTCAATCAGGAGCTCGTTCAACTCACCCTTTTTCCGAAAATTCAAAGAGGGAAAGCAGCCTAAAATTCCCGACCGAATGGCCGCTTTCAGCATCTTTTGGTTGGTGACCAAAAACATCGGAGCCATGACTAATGGAAAGCGAATGCCAGCTCTCTGCGTGAATGAATTCTTATACTCCATGACTCATAAAGATAAGTCAAGAGTTCCTTGAAATTTTACCTAACCCAATCATTTGCGTCTATTCCATTTTTTGGATTGTTGATATCCTGCTGAATTTGTGGACAGAAAAGGCCTATTTCGAGCGCTTTACCTATGTATCTTCATAGACGTATTCCCATGCGTATAACACGTCTTTTCGACTTCATTCGATATCAGGCCGAAGAATATCCCAAGTCTGATGCTCTTTGTTCCAAGGAGAACGGATCTTGGAGAAATTATTCCACATCCGAAGTGCTTCAGATGTCAGATCGTTTTTCATCCGGACTCGTAGCCATGGGTTTTCAACCCGGAGACAAGATCGCAATGATCACCAACAACCGACCGGAGTGGAATTTTGCTGATATCGGAATGATGCAGATAGGTGTGATAAACGTTCCTATCTATACGACACTCAGTGAGCAGGAGATCAGATTCATACTCCATGATTGTGGTGCAAAAATGGTGATCGCAGGTAATGAAGAACTCTACAGGAAAGTCGTAAATGTGCGTGAACAGGTGCCTTCACTCAATTGGATTTTTACTTTCGACCACATACCTGGACAGCCTCATTGGTTTGAAGTGCTCGAAGCGGGTGATGGTCGTAATCCGGATGCTTGGAAGGCCCTCTCATCCAATGTCTCTCCTGCAGACTGTGCTACTATCCTTTATACTTCCGGCACAACCGGTGTGCCCAAAGGCGTGATGCTCTCGCATTACAACATGGTCTCCAATGTTCTCGCTGTTCGTCATCTGCCACCAGTGGACAAATCGCATCGTGCACTGAGTTTTCTTCCGTTGTGTCACAGCTACGAAAGAGTGTTGACTTACCTCTACCAATATCTCGGCGTATCGGTCTATTACGCAGAGAGTATGGAGAAAATAGTGGATAATCTCAAAGAAGTGAAACCGCATGTTTTTTCATCGGTTCCTCGTTTACTTGAAAAGGTCTACGACCGTATTGTGGATAAAGGCAAAGAACTCACCGGCGTGAAACGCGGATTGTTTTTCTGGTCACTAGGGCTTGCACATAAGTTCGAACTGGACAGTGGTTCTCGTCCGCTCTATGCCTTCAAACTTTCTATCGCCCGTAAACTTGTTTTCTCCAAATGGAGAGAGGCACTGGGCGGTAATGTAAAAGTCATCGTCAGCGGAGGTGCCGCACTTCAACCGCGTTTAGCCCGTGTATTCTGGGCTGCAGGGATTCCCGTGTTAGAAGGTTATGGTCTCACAGAAACATCCCCCATCATCGCTGTAAATAATTTCGAGGAAAACGGAACTTCATTCGGTACCGTCGGTCCGGTCATCTCCGGTGTTTCAGTTCGGATCGCTGATGATGGTGAAATCGTCTGCAAAGGTCCCAACGTTATGATGGGCTACTACAACCGACCTGATCTTACCGCAGAGGTCATCGACTCGGAAGGTTGGTTCCATACAGGTGATATAGGCACATTCATCGATCACAGGTTCTTGAAAATCACCGACAGGAAGAAAGAGATATTCAAAACATCGGGAGGAAAATACATAGCCCCCCAAGCGATCGAAAACAAATTAAAAGAATCGCCTTTCATCGAACAAATCATGGTAGTCGGTGAGAACGAACGATTCCCCGGTGCCCTGATCGTTCCTGCATTCCCACACCTTCAAAAGTGGGCGGAGCATAAGGGAATTCCATTCAAAGACAACCGCGACCTCATTTCAAAGCCAGAAGTCATCGACAAGATCAGCCGCGAAGTTCAAATGTTGAACGAAGTTTTCGGTCAGACCGAGCAGATCAAAAAGTTCGAACTGCTACCGGCAGAGTGGACCATCGATAGTGGCGAACTTACTGCCACCTTGAAGTTGCGTCGCAAGATCATAGCATCCAAATACAAGGAATTGATCGATAAGATTTATCACGAGTGATCGTCAAAGCAGGGTAGGAGAAAAGCTTCATGCGCAGAAACATAAAGACAGTCGCCGTTTTGGGTAGCGGTATCATGGGAAGCCGTATCGCTTGCCATTTTGCCAATGCTGGCGTGAAAGTCTTATTGCTCGGCATAGCACCCTCGTCAACCGAAGAGGCAGATATCGCAACGGGTGGACGGCTCGATGACCAAAATGCCAGAAACAGGATTGTCGACAACGATCTTCGTAGCACGCTTAAAGCAACCCCCGCATCCTTGTACGATGCCACATCGGTATCCCTTATCATCACAGGAAATCTGGTGGATGATTTGCACAAAGTCTCTGAATGCGATTGGATCCTTGAGGCGGTGATCGAGGATCTTGAAGTGAAGAAAGAGGTTTTTGAAAAAGTAGATTTGCTCAGGCGAACGGGTTCATTGGTTACTTCCAACACATCAGGTATTCCCATCCATTTGATGGCAGAAGGCCGCTCAGAAGATTTTAGGAGGAACTTTTGTGGCACCCACTTTTTCAATCCGCCAAGATATCTGCGACTGTTGGAACTGATACCCGGCCCTGATACATCATCCGAAGTTCTGGATTTTCTCTACGATTATAGTGACAGGTTCCTGGGCAAAACGGTCGTTTCTTGCAAGGACACCCCTGCTTTCGTGGCTAATCGTATTGGAGTTTTTTCCATCATGTCCGTTTTTCATATCGTTGAGGAAATGGGATTGACTGTCGATGCGGTCGATAAGTTGACTGGTCCGGTACTGGGCCGACCGAAATCTGCGACCTTCCGAACATGTGATGTAGTTGGACTTGATACCTTGGTGAAAGTTGCTGCCGATGTCCATGCGCGTTGTGAAAAGGATGAAGCAAGAGATACCTTCCAATTGCCGGATTATGTGCGCGCCATGATCGATCAGAAGCGTTTCGGTGATAAAACTGGGCAGGGTTTTTACAGAAAACAGAAATCGGCTGACGGCCATAAAGTGATTCTTTCACTTGATCTTGCAACACTCGAGTATGGTCCGAAGGAAAAATCGGTCTTTCCTGTACTTGATCAGGTGAAGCCGATCGATGATTTGCGTCAACGGATACCGATTCTTTTCAGTGCAAGCGATAAGGCTGGAGACTTTTACCGTGAATCTTTTTTCAGATTGTTCAGTTATGTTTCCCACCGATGGCCGGAAGTTGCAGACCATCTTGATACGATCGATGATGCGATATGCGCCGGATTCGGATGGGAAATAGGCCCGTTTGCCACATGGGACCTGCTTGGTGTCAGGGAGGTTGCTGATGCAATGGATAAAGCCGGGCACAAAGTCGCCTCCTGGGTAACAGAAATGATATCTGCCGGAAGGGAAGGTTTTTTCCGTTTTTCTCAAGGTCGTAAATGGCAGTATGATCCGGCTACCGGAAAAGAAATTCCATGCGGTTCAATTGGTTCATTGGTGCTTTTGGATGCGCATCGCGAAAAAACCGTATGGAAAAATTCAGGCTGTAATCTTCTCGATATCGGCGATGGAGTTCTTTGTCTGGAATTCAGGACAAAAATGAATACGATCGGTGGCGAAGTGGTGGCCGGAGTGAACAAGTCAATAGAAATAGCAGAGCAAAATTTCGAAGGACTTATCATCGCCAATGAAGGTCTCAATTTCTCTGCCGGAGCCAATCTTGCAATGGTTTTTATGATGGCCACAGAGCAGGAATTCGATGAAATAGATTTCGCTGTTCGTGCATTCCAAAACATGAATATGCGTGTCCGGTATTCTACAGTACCCGTTGTGGTTGCACCGCATGGACTTACACTGGGCGGAGGTTGCGAAATGTCGTTGCATGCAGATTGTGTTATTGCGGCCGCGGAAACATATACGGGAATGGTTGAATTCGGAGTCGGCCTGATTCCGGGTGGCGGCGGTTCTAAGGAATTCACTCTTCGCGCAAGCGATCTTTATTCCGATGGCATCATCGATGAGCAAATACTGCGCGAATTCTACCTGACCATTGCAATGGCCAAGGTTTCGACATCCGCTTCCGAAGCGTTCAAATTGAAGCTCTTTCGTAAGGGCGTCGATGAGGTCGTCATGAATCCTTCCCGTAGGATCAAGAGAGCCAAGGAGCAGGTTCAAACGCTCGTTGCCAAAGGTTATCGACGTCCCGTAGATAGAAACGACATAAAAGTACTCGGTAAAAATGCCCTTGGAATGTTCACCGCTGGGGCGAATTCCATGTTAGCGGGCGGATTCATCAGCGACCACGACCATCTCATATCCCGTAAACTGGCTTGGATCATGTGCGGTGGAGATTTGTCATCTCCCGCACTTGTTTCTGAAAAATATCTTCTTGATCTTGAGAGAGAGGCTTTTCTGTCCTTATGTGGCGAGAGGAAGACTTTGGAGAGGATTCAAAGTATCCTCGTTAGCGGAAAACCATTGAGAAATTGAAATAATCACACCTCCATATAACATGAAATCAATCAAAACAATCGCACTCTTTTTTCAGGCTGTACTGTTTCTTACGGCATTGAGTTCCGCTACCGCACAGGTACGCGAAGAAAAACCCAAATATGCACCTGGCAGGGAAAAACACCGGAATAAGACCGATGAGATCGGCCGTAAACAAGGCCTTTGGATGGTCTATAACTCTTTTGGTGATAAGGTGTCTGAGACGGAATACGTCAACGACCAAAAGGAGGGTGTGGAACGTAAGTTCTACGGATACGATAAGATCCGTGAAGAGACGGAATTCCTGGCTGGAATAAAAGACGGACAGTACACACGTTATTATTTTTCCGGACAACCCATGCAGGAAGGAAAGTACAAGGATGGGAAAAAGGATGGCAA
Organism: Bacteroidota bacterium; assembly: GCA_046090385.1. Lineage (GTDB taxonomy): Bacteria > Bacteroidota > Bacteroidia > AKYH767-A > 2013-40CM-41-45 > Pollutiaquabacter. The sequence continues at coordinate 4,273 of JBJSZR010000376.1, read as the reverse complement.
GTGGACGAGATACTTTGAAGATGGCTCTATACGTCAGGATGGTGAATATAAGAACGGACTTCGTGACGGTGTTTGGAAATCATACAACAGAAAGGGAAACATAACATCCCAATCGACCTTCAAAAATGGAGTCGATGCCCAGGTACTCGATGACAAGAAGAAAAAAGAGGAAGAGGCAAAGAAAGCAGCTGAGAAGAAGTCGCCTGGAAATAAACCGGCTCCTGCAAAACCCGGCACACCGCCGGCAACTCCTCCGGCAAAAAAATAACTCTGAAAAGAACGGCTGTTTCTATGGAAGCATACATCATCGCAGGTTTCCGCTCTGCAGTTGGCAAGGCCCCGAAAGGTCGCCTCCGCTCGGTACGTCCTGACGATCTTGGAGCAGCCGTGCTGAAGCATCTTGTTTCTAGTATCCCATCTCTCGATAAACATCAAATAGAAGATGTAATAGTTGGAAATGCGACTCCGGAGGCCGAGCAAGGGCTCAACATGGGTCGCATGATTTCACTTATGGGACTTGATACCGTCAAGGTACCCGGAATGACAGTGAACAGATATTGCGCTTCAGGATTGGAAACCATAGCTATTGCAGCCGCCAAGATCAAAGCCGGCCTGGCAGATTGTATTGTCGCTGGCGGAGTGGAGTGCATGTCACCAATTCCTTTCGGTGGTTGGAAGATCGTGCCAAATCATACGTATGCCGTATCAAACCCGGAATATTACTGGGGCATGGGGCTGACTGCTGAAGCAGTGGCTCGAGAATTTTCAGTTTCGCGCGAGGACCAGGATCGTTTCGGTTTGGATTCTCATCGTAAAGCCGTAGACGCGATCGGATCAGGAAGATTCCAGGATGATATCGTGCCCTATCAGGTGGAAGAAGTGATCATGGATTCCTCGGGCCGAAGAGTGACTGTTTCCTCCATATTCGATACGGATGAAGGTCCGAGAAAAGACTCATCATTCGAGAAGATGTCACTCCTCAAACCTGTTTTTCATGTCAATGGCTCTGTTACTGCAGGTAATTCTTCGCAAACAAGCGATGGTGCGGCTTTCGTACTGGTCGTAAGTGAGCGGATGCTCAAGCAACTCGGTGTCAAACCACGTCTTCGCTTTGTTGGATACTCAGTCGCCGGCGTGGAACCCAGGATCATGGGAATAGGACCTGTAGAAGCTATTCCTGCAGTGCTGAAAATGTCAGGCATCCATCAAAATGACATCGATCTTTTCGAACTTAATGAAGCTTTTGCTTCACAATCCTTGGCTGTCATCCGAAAGTTGTCATTGGACCCATCGAGGGTAAATGTCAACGGTGGAGCCATCGCGCTCGGTCATCCACTTGGTTGTACCGGTTCCAAACTCACTGTGCAACTGATGAATGAAATGTCCAGAAGAAAATCACGTTATGGGATGGTGACCATGTGCGTGGGAACCGGTCAAGGAGCTGCTGGAATCTTCGAGAACATGAATTGAGACAGAGCCGAAAGGCTTACTTATTTAAACAAGCAACCTATAAATGGCATTACCTCCCTCATCCTCTTCCGCCCGTGGTGGCGAATTCCTGATAAAGGTCACAGATTCTTCTTCCGTATTCATTCCTGAAGAATGCTCGGAGGAACAGAATATGATCGCCCAAACCTGCAACGATTTTCTCGAACAAGAAGTACATCCTATCCTTGATCGGATCGATTCCCAGGAGGAAGGACTCATGCAGGTACTGCTTGATAAGGCTGGTCAGTTGGGTTTGCTAGGCATTTCGGTTCCGGAAGAATTCGGTGGTTTCGGAAAAGATTTCACCACCAGCATGATTGCTACGGAAGCTCTTGGTGCCGGCCATTCTTTTTCTGTAGCATACGCAGCTCATACCGGTATCGGTACACTTCCGATTCTTTTTTATGGAAACGACGGGCAAAAGAGGAAATACGTTCCAAAATTGACAACCGGAGAGTGGAAGGCGGCTTACTGTCTGACGGAACCCGGATCTGGTTCGGATGCCAATTCAGGTAAAACTAAGGCAGTGCTTTCTCCTGATGGTAAGCATTATATCCTGAACGGCCAGAAGATGTGGATCACCAATGGTGGATTTGCAGATGTTTATGTTGTCTTTGCAAAAATCGATGATGATGAGAATTTGAGCGCTTTCATTGTTGAGCGTGGATACCCCGGACTCTCTCTGAATCCTGAAGAACATAAGATGGGAATCAAAGGGAGTTCGACGCGACAGATCTTTTTTTCTGATTGTATCGTTCCAGTTGAAAATCTGTTAAGCGAAAGAGGAAGCGGTTTCAAGATAGCGGTCAACATCCTGAATCTTGGACGAATAAAACTTGCAGGAGCGGCATTGGGAGGTTCCAAGCGTACATGCACCCTTGCTGTCAGGTATGCGAATGAGCGTCAGCAATTCGGGCGGCCGATTGCCAAATATGGAGCCATCAGGCATAAACTGGCAGAGCAGGCCATAAGGATCTATGCGTGTGAAGCGGCTACTTACCGTTGCAGCCAGAATATCGAAGATGCAATCGAGGCTTTGAAATCTTCCGGCATGGAACCGGCAAGAGCCAAGCTGAAAGGTGTAGAGCAGTTTGCAGTCGAGGCCGCCATATTGAAAGTGCATGGTAGCGAGGTGCTGGATTTCGTCACGGATGAGGGTGTCCAGATTTATGGAGGCATGGGCTACAGTGCCGATGCCCCCATGGAAAGGGCTTATCGCGATTCGAGAATCAACCGCATTTTCGAGGGAACGAACGAGATCAACCGAATGCTAACAGTGGATATGTTGTTGAAACGTGCAATGAAAGGTGAACTCGATCTTGTAGGACCGGCGACTGCAGTATCCAATGAATTGTTGCAGATTCCTGATTTCGGTGGTGGAGAAGAGAAGCTTTTTGATGCTGAAAAATCAGCTGTAGCCGGTTTCAAGAAATCAGTGCTCCTTGTTGCTGGTGCCGCCGTACAGAAATTGATGATGCAGCTTGCTAAGGAACAGGAAGTATTGATGTCAGTGGCCGATATGATCATCGATACCTATATCTGCGAATCATTGCAGTTACGCGTGGAGCGCCTTGCTTCACTTCGAGGGGCAGATGCATGTCAGGAACAGTTGGATATCATGAGGACTTATTTATACGATGCGGCCGACCGGATCCATAAATCAGGTAAGGATGCCATCAATTCTTTTGCTGAAGGTGATGAACAGCGGATGCTGTTAATGGGTATCAAGCGATTCACAAAAGTACAGCCCTTCAACACTAAAGAGGCTCGCCGTCGTATTGCCGCAAAAATGATCAGTGAGAACAAATATTGCTTCTGATCGCCAGGACTCCTAATTGACACAATGCTCATAAATCTTACTGATCGCAACCGCTTTTTGAAGAGTTCCAGGACGATCGTTTTATCACTTGCCTTATTTATCCTAAGTGGCAACTCACTTTCGCAGTCGCTTGTGAGAGGACGTGTATCTGAGGCTGGAAAGGATAAAACGGTCAGGCCAATTCCCGGAGCATCTGTATTGGATGTCGCATCGGGTGTTTATCATCTTACTGATTCGAACGGTCGGTTTTCCTTTCAATCATCCTTCGCTTATCCTGTGAATGTGGTGGTGAGTTTTACAGGGTTCAGCAATGATACGGTACTCATAACAGAGCCATCCGAAAAGTCCATTTTTTTGAAAGCTTCCGTTGAATTACAGGAAGTGACCATTCAGGGCCGACAATCCGGAATTGTTTATTCAACCATAAAGCCCATTAACATAGAGCAGGTATCTACGAAGGAATTATTGAAGGCAGCCTGCTGCAACCTATCGGAAGCTTTTGAGTCTTCGCCAACCGTAAATGTCGCCTATACAGATGCTGTGACAGGTGCAAAAGAAATCAGACTGCTTGGCTTGTCGGGAGTCTATTCCCAATTACGTACTGAGATCATACCAAATTATAGGGGCATTGCCGGGTCGTACGGACTTTATTTCATTCCTGGTCCATGGATGGAATCGATACAGGTCACAAAAGGAACAGGTTCCGTAATTCAGGGCTATGAAGCCACCTCAGGCCAGATAAATGTCGAATTCAAAAAGCCCTACAATGAAGAACTTGAAAGGAATTACATCAATCTTTTTGGAGAACAGAACGGTAACCTTGAGGCGAATTTCCATATCAAACGGCCTTTGAATGACAAGTGGAGCACGATTCTAATGGGTCATGGGAATTATATGCAGGGTATGCAGGATCAACAGGATGACGGCTTTCTGGATATCCCGCATGCTCGGCAAATCAATTTCTAT
>JBJSZR010000375.1:0-924 GCA_046090385.1 Bacteroidota bacterium | reverse complement strand
TGCAGGAACAACGTCTCCCTTGACTGGTATTCATCCATATTGCAGACCCAATTCAGACTGCTGCCTTCATATGAATAAATACTTCCGAAGCCAGGTGCGTTGCAGGACAGTGTGATGATTCCAGGACGAGGTATGGTGACTGTGGTGGTTTTGCTCTGTGCCACATTCACATCTTCAAGCATGATCCTTGGTAATGTGAGCACTTCCAGATCATAATTTCCGGTGATAAGTTTCTCCGACGAATTCATTTCCTGGACAATCAATGTGTTTTTAGAATCCTTCTGCCTCACGATCGTATTCACTTTTCTGCTTTCAACAGTTGCATCGTATCTGATGTTCAAATATCCTTGTGGTGCATCGATACCTACTATGGTGTGCTTGCCAGGAATAAGGACGACACTGTCCGCCGAAACCTGAGGTACGGTATGTACGACGATTCTGTAAACCGGCAAGGGGTCCAGAACCAATGTATCCGGATTGCCTTTGCTGTTGAGAGTATGCACGTAGTTGTATTTAACCTGGCCGTTGAAACTGTCATAAAAGGTCATGTTCACGTTCGTCTCCGTAGGTTGCAGTCGCTCGTCGAGCAGATTGACTTGCATGGTGGTGTTATTCAATGCCTGTGAAATCACGATATCCAATGCCTGCTTGAACATGGATTCATTCGCTGCATCGAAATATCTGCCCACGCATTCGAAGGTCTTTTTAAGGTCGATATCAAGTCCCATCCCGATCACAAAAGGTTTCAGAAAGATGCCCTTCTTTTGAAGTGCTTGTGAAACTGCACAGGGATCGCCACCACATTCTTCGATACCGTCCGTTACAAGAATCAGGATATTACGTGATGGGGTGGAAGGGAAGTCCTCCGCACTTAGCTCAAGCGACTTGGCGATTGGAGTAGTGCCTTTTGGAACAATGCCCTTT
>JBJSZR010000374.1:0-916 GCA_046090385.1 Bacteroidota bacterium | reverse complement strand
CAAAAAGGTGGCTACCTTGCAACATGATTCGTCCTCCAGAACGTGATTCTTTACCAGAGTATTACCGTAAATACTATGACTATTTACAGGGTGATGATGTACTTAGGTCTCTGCACGAACAGGCTGCCGACATCCAATCCTTGGCTGACGGACTGGCTACTGAGCGTGAAGGTTTCGCCTATGCTCCGGACAAATGGAGCCTACGAGAAGTGGTGGGTCATTTGATTGATACAGAACGGATACTTGCATATCGGGCTTTACGGATTTCGAGAAATGATTCCGTTGAACTGCCAGGATTCAATGAAAATGAATATGTTAAGAATTTTGACTTCAACCGCTTTCCACTAGCTGATTTGGTCCGGGAATGGCTGACTGTACGGGTGGCTACCATCTCACTTTTCGAAAAAATGGATGACGGATACCTTGAACGGATAGGAAAAGCCAACCAGGTTTCCATATCTCCGCGTATGTTGGCCTTCTTCATTTTCGCTCATGCCGCCCATCATTTAAACGTCATAAACGACCGCTATTTATCTTAAAATATCGTTGGACGTTAGATTAATAGGCCGATTTTTCCGCTACTTTTGCCCCACTTCAGAATTGCTGAAAAAACAATCTAAAACGCCTTTTTCATGAATATCCATGAGTACAAAGGGAAAGAAATCCTGAAATCTTTCGGGGTCGGAATCCAAGAAGGAATCGTAGCTGAAACTGCTGATCAGGCAGTGGACGCGGCGAAGAAATTGACTGAAAAGACGGGAACCCAATGGTGGGTCGTAAAGGCTCAGATTCATGCAGGAGGTCGAGGAAAGGGTGGTGGTGTTAAACTGGCCAAGTCGATTGATGAAGTGAAGGAAAAGGCCTCCAACATCATTGGCATGCAACTGGTGACACCGCAAACCGGTCCTCAGGGAAA
>JBJSZR010000373.1:0-5166 GCA_046090385.1 Bacteroidota bacterium | reverse complement strand
ATACGTTCTACACCTACTCCATTAGAGATCTTACGAACGGTGAAAGTCTGGGTCAACCCAGAACCCTTGCGCTGAAGAACAACGCCCTGATATTGCTGGATGCGCTCCTTGTTACCTTCAATGATTTTGTAGTGAACAAGGAGCGCATCCAGCAATATCAGGGCGTTGTTCTTCAGCGCAAGGGTTCTGGGTTGACCCAGACTTTCACCGTTCGTAAGATCTCTAATGGAGTAGGTGTAGAACGTATTTTCCCACTCTACTCGCCCAAAATCGATAAGATCGTTGTTGATAAGCGTGGTATCGTTCGTCGTGCACGAATCTTTTATCTCCGTGGTATTTCAGGTAAGAAAGCCCGTATCGAAGAAAGGAAGGCGTAAGCCTGCATATTTTTTTTACAGAAAGCCACCGGTCATGGTGGCTTTTTTGTTGCCACAAATCAGAGTTCGGGTCTTCTTTTACTGGTCCGTTCCACTGCCTGTTCGTATCTCCAGCGTTCAATTTCCGGTATGTTTCCGGATAAAAGGATGTCAGGAACCTTCCAACCACGGAAGTCAGCCGGACGGGTATAGGTCGGAGGCGCAACAAGGCCATCTTGAAATGAATCGGAAAGAGCCGAGGTTTCATCACCGATAGCTCCGGGCAATAGGCGAACAACCGCATCACAAATCACAGCTGCAGCCAGTTCCCCACCTGATAAGACATAATTCCCGATCGAAATCTCCCGGTCAATGAAATGCTCCCTGATCCGTTCATCGATACCTTTGTAGTGACCGCAAAGGATCATGACGTTGTTCAATAATGAAAGGCCATTGGCAGTATTCTGATCAAAGAGGTCGCCATCGGGACTCATGTAAATGACCTGATCATATTCCCTTTCAGACTTCAACTTCTCCATGCACTTCACAACAGGCTCCACCATCATCACCATTCCGGCTCCTCCACCATACGGATAGTCATCGACTGTACGATGTCGGTCGTTTGCATAATCCCGCACATTGTGGACATGGATCTCCACAAGTTCCTTCCTGATCGCTCGTTGTACGATGGAGTGGGAGAACGGACTTTCAAGAAGCCCAGGAACAACAGTAAGTATATCGAATCGCATATTAAACGGGTTGAACGCAAAGGTACAGTCCTGATTGAAACCTTGAGGCCCGTTATCGAGTAATCTGCCTTTCAATACATCCCCAATCATTTATGACACCGATCAAGCTAGGAATCCTGAGAGAAGGCAAAATGCCCCGGGATCGCCGTGTACCTTTCACCCCTGACCAATGCAGGTTGCTTCTGGCAGATTATCCGGGCTTGGATCTTGCCGTACAGGCCAGTTCCTGGAGGGCTTTTACGGACGATGAATACAAAGCAGCCGGTATCAGGGTCGTGGAGGATCTGTCAGACCGCGATATACTCATGGGCATCAAGGAAGTCCCCAAGCACGAGCTACTGGCCGGCAAGTCGTATCTATTTTTCTCTCACACGATTAAAAAACAGCCATATAACAGATCATTGTTGCAGGAGTTGGCATTGAAGAAGATTCGTATGGTCGACTATGAATGTCTGGTTGATCCTCAAGGTAACCGTATAATCGGTTTTGGTCGATATGCAGGAATCGTAGGAGCATACAACGGAATCATGGGTTACGGTTTGAAATACAACCTGTTCAAACTGAAACCGGCGAACAATTGCCATGATAAGAGGGAGATGTTTGCAGAACTTGCCAAGGTGAGTCTTCCTAATATCAAGATAGTGGTTACCGGAAGCGGTCGAGTCGCCAATGGTGCTTGCGAGACATTGGGAGCCATGGGTCTCAGAAAAGTCACTCCGTATGAATTCCTGAATTTTTCTTTCCGTGAACCGGTTTACGTTCAATTGCACTCGTCGGATTATTATGTTCGAAAAGACGGTAAGCCTTATTCTAACATCGATTTCCACAAAAATCCTGAAGATTTCCGGTGTTTTTTCAGTGATGCCAATGGTTTTGCATCGGTGACGGATTTGCTGATCCATTGCACGTATTGGGATCCTAAAGCCGACATCCTATTCACACTTGGGAGGATGCGCGAACCGGATTTCCGCATCAGCGTCATAGCTGATGTCACCTGTGATATGAACGGCAGTATTCCATCCACTACACGACCCACCAGCATCGATGAAAAATTCACCGGTTATGACCCCGCTACCGGAAGGGAAGTAGAGTCATTTTCAAAAGAAGCTATTACGGTAATGGCCATAGACAATCTGCCTTGCGAATTGCCCCGTGATGCTTCTGATGGATTTGGAAAGCATCTGATAGAACGTGTGATGCCATCTTTATTGCAATCCGACGACAAAGGTGTCATAGCACGAGCAACCATTCTGGAAGGCGGAGAGCTAACGGAAAGGTTCGCTTACCTTAATGATTATCTCCTCGGTAGGGAATGAGTGGTGATCAGTGAATATTCCAGATCATTTTTCGGTCTTCAAATACCGGATAGTCTCTAATGGATCCTTGGAGGAGAAAACAGTGTTACCTGCAACCAACACATCAGCCCCTGATTTGACTAGTGATGATGCATTGTTCAGATCTACGCCCCCGTCGATTTCGATCAGTGCTTTTGAGTTTCTTTTGGAAATGAGATTGTTCAGCGCTTCGACTTTCCGGTAGGTGTTCTCAATGAATTTTTGGCCTCCGAATCCGGGATTCACACTCATTACGCAGACCAAATCGATATCGGTGATCAAATCTTCCAGAAGTTGGACACTGGTATGTGGATTGATGGCCACTCCAGGTTTCATTCCAGCGTTACGGATTTCTTGTACGGTTCTGTGAAGATGCGAACAGGCCTCCAGGTGAACGGTCAGTATTTCAGCACCGGCCTCTTTGAATCGGTTGATATACCTCTCTGGCTGAACTATCATCAGATGCACGTCCAAAGGTTTCCTGGCATGTCTTTGAATGGCTTTTAAAACCGGAAAGCCAAATGAGATATTGGGTACGAAAACGCCATCCATTATGTCGATATGAAACCAGTCTGCTTCGCTTGAATTGATCATTTCTACGTCTCTTTGGATATTGGCGAAATCAGCAGACAGGATGGAAGGTGCTATCAAAGGCATTTCAATTCGGTTTTGGAGCGAAATTAAGTGTTTTTCTCTTGCAACAGGAGCTGGTTAACTCGGCAGTGGGTTGCCTTTCATGATTTTATGACTTAAAAACCTCATATTTGCACGCCCAAAAACGATTATCGCTTTACTATTTATGTTCAAAAAAATACTTGCATTAACAATCCTTGCTGCTGTTGCAGCCTGGTCATGTGCCAACAAGGCAGCTGAAAATGAAGGTGCATTAAAAGCCGCTGACACGAGCACTGTCGATTCTGTTTCGCTTCATAACAGTGTAGCTGAGCCACCTCCGGTCAATTATACGGTCGATACTTTTCTGAACGATTACGCTTCGTATATCAGCGGAATGCCTTCCCAGCGTTATTTCACTTCATTTTCCAGTGACTCCTCCTATATCCGGTTGGAGCGAAGGATCAGTAGAGAGTGGGATCTCATGCTTGAAAGCAAAATCAATGGCATGCGTTCATGGGCTGATTCAGTGGTTGCTCCTGCTACTGATTCCGCCTCCTTGTTTTATCCCTTTGCAGGTGCTGATTTCCTGCACGTCGATCCTTTTTTCAAGAATATCAACAGGTATGTGATGGTAGGGCTCGAGCCACTCGGAACAACGCTTGCCGATACCGCCAGCAAGCACGTGATGAAGGCGCATGCTGATAAGATTTACGCATCACTTTATTTCTCCAACCGACTTGGGTTCTTCAGGACTGTAAGTATGAAAGCGGAGCTGAACCAGCGCGAATTGAACGGAGTATTACCGCTTTTGTTTTTTTATATAAAGCGATTCGGTTATTCAATCTCTTCCCTTGAGTATTTCAATCTTGACACTTCCGGAAGCACAATCATCTGTGAGCCTTCCAAAGCCATTGGTCTTAAAATCAAGTTCCATGATTTCAAAGGTCCAATCCGCGAGCTTGATTATTTCCGCTTCGACCTTTCAAACGGTGGATTGGCAAATGACGACAGGTTGTTGAAGCATGCCGGGAAGATCCGTCCATTTGGTGTTTTTCTGAAAGCCGCTTCCTACCTAATGCATGGTGAATCGTTCACATCCATCCGTAGCTTCATCACGGATAATGCAAGGTTTGTTTTACAAGACGATTCAGGTATTCCTCTTGCCAGTTTCGGCGAGGACGCATGGAATCGTCAGTTATGGGGAACCTACACCAAGACTATCGGATTATTCAGAAGTAAGTTCCAGCCTGCATTGGCTGAAGCGTATAAGACATCTCCCGGATTGCCTTTGAGTTTCTATATCGGTTATAACATCTCCCATAAAGAATGCAACCTGATGTGGTTCGTAAAAAAGGGGGATGCCGTAACGCCTGTCGCTCAATCCAAGGCAGAAACTGACAGCTCGGCAACCAACTGATCAGTATGAATGAAAAAGGGGCCGATGTGGCCCCTTTTCGCTTCCCCTTGCTCGGATCAGCCGAGATAAGTTTTCAGTATTTTGGATCTGGATGTATGCTTGAGTCTGCGGATGGCTTTCTCTTTTATTTGGCGTACGCGTTCGCGTGTGAGATCAAAGCGCTCACCGATCTCTTCGAGGGTCATCGGTTGTTCACCGGCAAGTCCGAAATAGAGCCGGATCACATCTGCTTCGCGTGCTGTGAGCGTGAACAATGCACGTTCCACCTCACGACGTAACGATTCGGTGATAAGTGAATGATCGGGATTCGGCTGATCGTCATCTCCCAGCACGTCCATGAGTGTACTGTCTTCGCCCTGAAGCAGAGGAGCATCCATGGAAATATGTCGTCCGGATGAGCGCATGGCTTCCTTTATATCGTCGAGATTGAGCGACATGGCTTCAGCGATTTCTTCCGGAGAAGGTTCGCGCTCATATTCCTGCTCCAATTTAGAGAAGGTCTTGTTGATCTTATTGATCGAGCCGATTTTGTTAAGTGGCAGACGAACGATACGGGACTGTTCAGCCAGGGCCTGCAGTATGGACTGACGGATCCACCAAACGGCATAAGAGATGAATTTGAAACCTCGAGTCTCGTCGAATCGCTGGGCGGCTTTGATAAGTCCTAGATTACCCTCATTGATGAGGTCGCCGAG
>JBJSZR010000372.1:0-2094 GCA_046090385.1 Bacteroidota bacterium | reverse complement strand
TTGAAAACAAACTGAACAGCATAGCCGAAAGAATTTTCGTTGAAGAAAACGGGGAAGAAGGTTGGGACTTCAAACCTGGAAAATTCAGACTTTGCAATGACTTCGCCATTACGGCCGAAGGTCTTCACTTTTACTTCGATAACTATGAAATCGGACCCTATGTAATGGGAGCGCCCGAAGTTTTATTACCCTACGACAAGATCTCCGATCTGATTAGGCCTTACGGACCGTTGGACCCCTGGCTGAAACGCTGACAATCTCACTAGCAGCAGTGTTCAGGAAAAACTATTGAACAATAAATCCTACTGAATTAACCATAATTCATGCATATTGATGATGTGTCAGCATGGATTATATTTGTCAGAAACATATCGAAACATGAAATATACATTAAAGACTTTGTTGATTGCCACGATCATGGTCATAGGCGGATGCTCTCGCAATGACGACTATACTTTATCACCGTATTCATCGACACTCGTTATCAAGGACAATCCGATCCAGACTCCCACCGACCTTCCACTGACCCGCCAGGAGCTCGACCAGCGGATCTTAAACAGTTATCTAAACAACAATGATTTTCATTGGACGGATGTGGACATGCATACGATGTGGAGTGCTGCAACTACAGTCAATCTTATCGCGGTGGGCTATCAACCTGCAGATTTCAAAGACGTGAATCTTCATATCCATGAAATCGATGTCGAATCAGGTGCATGGAAAGATGTTCACGATGCATTGGTCCGGCTCGTAATAAATACGCTCAAGGAAAAGGGAATCGATACTGATGTCACTTCCATCGTAGATGAGGATGATGACAAGTTACCGATAATCGTTTTTCGCACTTCCGACAAGGATGTGATGACCCGACTGTTCAATTTGAAAAACGTGCGTTATGTAGAACCTTACGGCTACTGGCCACAACAATGGGTGGAACGTTCCTCATCAGGATGCAGCGTATCTACAGAGCCTTTGAATTCGAATGACTGGACATCGATAGCGCCTTCTGCACTTTTACCTTGGAATTTCAACAACCTGCAGATTCCAAATGCATGGAACACGTCTCAGGGCGCAGGAGTGCGAATCGGTGTGATCGATGCCGGTCTTAGCTCCACTCAACCATTGTTGGGGAGTCAGTTCAATGACGGCCTGTCGGCAGTTAGCCGGACAATAACCACTGATTTTACTTTAGGAACCTCAGCTTTCACTACCTGTACGCACGGCACATCCATGTGTGCGACTGCGGCTGGACCTCGCAATACACAAAATGCGACTACCGGTGTAGCCTATAAATCGAATCTGCATTTCATTCGCGCTTGCAACGATGTCGTCCTGGATCAGTCGTCTGAACTTTCTGGTGTTAAAAAAGCACTTACCAAGATGGGAGACCTCGCCGATATTCGCATCATCAGCATGTCGATAGGTACGCCTTTCTCAAGCGGAACGCTTCGTGACGGCGCGACGTATGCTTTTAATAAAGGGAAGCTGATCATGGCTGCTGCAGGCACCTCTTTTTCGATCACCAGCTTTTGGAGTGTGATATATCCTGCAGCTTATCCGGAATGTGTAGCTGTCACGGGGGTAAAAGAGAACGGCACCAAATGCGCAAGTTGTCACGATGGAAGTCAGGTGCTTTTCACCGTACCTATGGAACGCGACGCTAACTCCAACAGGAATTCGCTTGCCCTGAAACCTTCAACCGTAACACCATCTTATATCGGTGGCAGTTCCGTTGCAACTTCAACGGCTGCAGGTATAGCCGCACTTGTTTACGCTGCACGCCCTACCCTGAACAGATCCCAAGTAGTGGATATCCTATGTCGAACTGCACAGAACTATCCTACCCGCAGCTCGACAAAAGGCTTCGGAAACCTGAATGCTTCAGCAGCGGTCAGTTTGGCGTTGACATACTGAATAAATAGGCAAAAGTTAGAAGTAAAATGCTCGAAAAGTTCATAAGTCGTACTTCGACATGCTCGTTTTCGAATTCTGTCTTAAAACTGCCTATCCACCTCCATCACCGGCTACTATAAATATAATCCTGCAAAGCTGTAAGGAGATGTCCTTCGCACTGTTTTCACCGACTTTTGTCTT
>JBJSZR010000371.1:0-4540 GCA_046090385.1 Bacteroidota bacterium | reverse complement strand
ACTCTGTTTCGGTAGGGAATGGAATCTACAAATCTTCCGATGGCGGTGAGAACTGGACCCTGCTTGGCCTTGACAGCACGGAACATATTTCCAGAATAGCAATAGCTCCAGATAACCCGCAAGTCATTTACGTTGCCGCTCCTGGACCACTATGGTCTGACAGCCCCCATAGGGGGCTTTATAAATCGACCGATGGCGGTAAGACATGGTTAAAAATACTTTATGTGGATTCAAAAACAGGATGTGCTGAGGTATTGATAGACCCACAGCAACCAGGAACCATTTATGCTTCCATGTGGCAATTCCGGCGTAAACCATTCGCCTTTGAATCCGGCGGTCCAGGAAGCGGTCTTTTTAAAAGCACTGATGGTGGAACAACTTGGACAAAGATCACCAAAGGTTTGCCAACAGGTGAATTCGGACGCATTGCCATGACACTTGCCCCAAGCGACCCTAAACGGCTTCTTGCCATAGTGGAAGCGAAGAAGACGAGCCTATACCTCTCTACAGACGGAGGACAGACATGGGAGGAAAGGAGCACTAACGGAAATGTTGAGGCAAGACCGTTCTATTTTTCAACTATCGTAGTCGATCCAACTGATCCTAAACGTGTTTACCGTCCAGCTTTTTCACTATCCATCAGCGACGATGGGGGATTATCCTGGTCAGAAGCAAGCACTTCGTCCGGCTGGGTGCACAGTGACCATCATGCACTTTGGATCAATCCGAACAACACCTCTCAAATGTACCTCGGAACAGATGGAGGCGTTTATATGAGTCTTGATAAAGGCAACCTTTATATTTTCCTGAACAGTCTCCCGGTATCGCAGTTCTATCACGTGAGTATCGACAAAGCCGAACCGTACAACGTATATGGCGGACTTCAAGACAATGGTTCCTGGGTAGCTCCTTCGCAAAGTATCGGTGGAATTGAAAACGGTGATTGGCAGTGTGTCGGATTCGGTGATGGTTTTTGGGTGCAACCGGATCCCTCTGATACGAGCATTGTTTACAGTGAATATCAGGGCGGACATGCTTCACGATTGAACCGTGTGACCAACGAATATGCAGATATTCAACCCAAGGAGAATCCCGGTGATCCGAAATTCCGGTTCAATTGGAATACACCATTATGGTCGAGTCCAAACAACCCTGACGTTCTATACATGGCCAGTCAATTCCTGTTCCGCACAAAAAACAAAGGCATTACGTGGGAACGTATTTCTCCGGACCTGACCACCAACGATCCGGCCAAACAGAAACAAGAACAAAGCGGTGGAGTGACGACTGACAACACCTCTGCTGAGAACCATTGCACGATTTTCACACTGGCTGAAGCCTGGGGAGACCCAAACACCATCTGGGTCGGAACGGATGATGGGAACCTGCAATTGACGACGGACGGCGGTAAAGTCTGGAAAAAAGTTAATCCGGTTGTAAAAGGAATACCTAACGGAACATGGGTAAGCAGCATCGAACCCAGCAGATTCGACAAGCAAACCGTATATCTTACCTTGGATAATCACATGTACGGCGACATGAACACCTATGTGGTGGTGTCCCGCGATATGGGAAAGACATGGTCATCATTGAATTCGAGCACGATAAACGGTTCTTATGCCCATAAGATCAGACAGGATCTTGTCAACAAAGAGCTACTTTTCCTTGGTACTGAAGCGGGCTTATTCATCTCTCTGGATGGCGGCGATCACTTCACCGCCTTTACTGCAAAAGTACCACCAGTCGCAGTGCGCGATATTCAGATTCATCCGACCCGACACGACCTTATTCTTGCCACTCACGGACGCGGTATCCTTATCATCGACGACATTTCACCGATACGACAATTAAGTGCCGAACTGTTGGAAAAAGAGTTCGCACTTTTACCTGTGAAGGATTACGTGTTTTCAAGCGGAAGATACAATGGTGCATTCCCATCTGCCGGTGGATTCATCGGACCGAATTCTCCGGAGGACCTCCAGATTGTATATTACCTGAAAGATCGTGTCACTTCAGGTGATTTCAAATTGGAGATTTTCGACAAAGACGGAAGATTCATTTCTAAGATACCAGCCACCAAACGCAAAGGGCTCAATAAGATCGGATGGGATCCGCGTATGAAGCCACCGAAGGTCGCAGTGGGGGTCAAAGTGGATGGATCCGGATTTTTCGGACCACGTTGCGATACCGGCATTTATACCATCAGACTAACCAAAGCTGGTAAATCCGTGGAGACAAAAGTCCGCATCGGCGAAGATCCTGCAACACCCCACTCGGCAGCGGATCGAGCATTGCAAAGAAAAACCACGATGGAACTTTTTGATGCCAGCGAAGACCTTGCCTTTCTGAATGAACGCGTTTATGTTTCTGCACAACAGGCACGATTACTAGCCGATTCAGCGCAAGGAAGTCTTAAAAAGTCTTTGCTTTCCTATGCGGTCAAGATGGACACCATCCGCAAAGAACTTGTTGCAACCAAACCTGGTCTGGCCATCACCGGAGAGGAGATGATACGCGAAAGATTAAGCGAATTATACAGTGGCGTACTCTCTTACCGTGGTCGACCCAGCGACTCGCAACTGGATAAATTCACAAGATTACTCGGCGAAATCGACGTGCAGCAGCAGAAAGCGGATGCTGTCTGGAGTAAGGATCTTCCTGCATTAAATGCAGGATTGCAGAAAGCAGGTCTCGAGCAAATCAAGTTGATCACTAGAGAACAGTTTGACAAAAAATCGGACGATGGATCCCTCGGCGGTAACAAGAATTGGAATTACCGGAATATATGGGTCTATTGAAAAAATGATATTCTACAAAAAAGCCGGCTCAAGACCGGCTTTTTTTATTATCTGATTTCAGTGGCTTTCATCAGTCTTTCAAGCTCCTTTATCTTATCGGGATATCCTAATTTCTTGTAGGAATTCATCAGGTTCCTGATCAATCGTTGGATCATCGAGATGTTCGAACAAGGAACATAGTAGGAGGGGTCGGGAGAAATTTTCAATTGTTGCAGGAACTGATCGATTTCTTTCTGATTGAAGATATCTCCTTTACTGAATGGATTGATGTAAAAAAGAATATTGCCTTGTACACCTTCCAACAGGTCAGTGTTTTCCTTGTAGCAAAGAATGAAATGCTCAGGAAGATTCACACCGTAGATAGGCACACCGGCAGCATTGGCTACCTCCAGGTAAAGAATGGAGAGCATCAACGGGTTGCCTTTCTTGCTCTCAAGTGCAAGATTGATGAAAGAGTTCTGCGGTGCATGATAATTCTGGGTATTGCCGGAGAACCCATGTATGTCGAAAAAGATCCTGTTGAGCACCTTGACTTGCTCCAAAGCTGTCAATCCGTCGTTCATCTCGAGCCATGCATCGCGCCGGATGGTTTCCAACTGATGGCGTACAGTCTCCTCTTGCAAATCAGGGTATTGATATCGAGCCACCAGAAAAGCCCCGCGAAGCAGATCCATTCCTCCAGTCTCGGTCCAGACACGAAGTTCCCGTTGCACCTCTTCAAGTTGTATTTCATGAATGATCGACTCTATCCGCTCTTGTAGAAAAGCGTCCAAGGAGCTTCCCCATGCATTTTCCAGAAAAGGTATGATGCCCTTCCCATAATTGACCAGACGATCGCGGATTTGACCATATACTTCCTGGTCTGAATCATCCAGCAAACGGATGAGGGCGTCGATTTCTTTGTAATCCATTTTTTTAGTGATTGGGAACAGACCTTAAACCAGTCTGCCCGTACAAAAGATACAAAAAAGGCCCCCCTTTTATCAACATAGAATTGTCAAACCTTCAGCACCTATGAATGAAAATGTTCAAAACCCGGCTGTTGAACGCATTATCCATTAAATCATGTAACATTCAGTTTATATAGGTTATTTTTCAGCCATGAAAAAACAATTCACGCTGCTATTGGCTGTCTCGCTTATGGCATTTATAACGATCACAGACAGTACGTTAGCTCAATCGATATCCTGGAGTAGTCGCTATGCGACTTCAGGCGATAATACCGATCATTTCCAGGATATGGAGGGCTACAACGGTAATGGCTTCATAGCGACGGGATTTTCCGTCAAGAAAGGAAATTATAAGGATGTGCTCGTTACCCGACTCACGCAGACCGGTGATACACTGTGGTGGAGGACCAAGAATGGAGATGGAAACAGCAATGATGAGGGAGTTTCAATTGCCGCCGATTTTTTCGGTAACATCTATGTAGCAGGAACAACCGATAATGGCAATAATCAGGATGATATCTATCTGATTAAATACGATGCAAACGGAACTTTACTGTGGGATACCACATGGAATTCGCCCTCATATCTGGATGATGAAGCTGTGGAAATGATGTTGGACGGAAGCGGTAATATCCTGGTTGTAGGAAATGTGGAGCCCGACGAATTGCCAGGAAGTTCCAACATAGTAGCTTTGAAATTTTCGCCTAACGGGGGCTTATTGTGGCAATATGTTTTCGATAATACAACAGTGCTCGGAGGAAAAGACGAAGTTGCATCCATGTCTTTGGATAT
>JBJSZR010000370.1:0-4924 GCA_046090385.1 Bacteroidota bacterium | reverse complement strand
ATGAATTTCCTCGCGACAAAGACCGCTTGGTGATGCCTCCGATCATGTCCGTCGTACTGGCATCCCTGTTTCTTATCTTGTTCCTGGGACTATTCGGATTGAACGGTTGGATTTTCTTTGGCGGTTTCATGTCGGGTTACTCTACGTATTTGGTGATCCACTACGCGGTGCATGCCTGGCGACCACCTGACAATTTCCTGAAATACCTCTGGAAACATCACAGTCTCCACCATTATGCCGGTACGGATGTGGCTTTTGCTGTTTCAATGCCCCTTTGGGACATGCTCTTCGGCACCATGCCGAAGAAAACCAAGTCGGCGCGTTTGGATGCTTCTCAAAAGTAAGTGCAGTCGACTGGCGCAAGACGCTTCATCGTCTTTATTCATTACTTTTACGATACCATGAAAAAACTTCTTGTAGCCAATCGTGGCGAAATAGCGATTCGTGTAATGCGTGCCGCTCGTGAAATGGGAATCCGAACGGTTGCGGTCTATTCCGAAGCAGATAGGAACGCTCTTCATGTACGTTACGCTGATGAAGCTTTTCCGATCGGTCCTGCTGCATCTTCGCAGAGTTATCTGGTTATGGATAAGATCCTCCAGGCTGCAAAAGAAACCGGTGCTGACGCGATTCACCCAGGCTACGGGTTCTTGTCAGAGAATGCCGATTTTGCTGATAAGGTAAAAGCATCTGGGTTGATCTTCGTCGGTCCATCCGGTGATTCGATGCGTCAAATGGGCAGCAAGCTGGCAGCGAAAGGAACTGCAGAAAAGCATGGTATTCCGCTCGTGCCAGGCACGGCTAAGGCGATAGAAAGTGTAGAAGAGGGTAAGCAGATTGCTGAAAATGTCGGATTCCCGTTGCTCATAAAAGCATCTGCAGGTGGCGGTGGGAAAGGTATGCGTATCGTGAATGCCGTCGATGAATTCGAAGAACAGATGCGCCTTGCAGTAAGTGAGGCTGTTTCATCCTTCGGTGATGGTGCTGTTTTCATAGAGCGTTATGTCGGATCACCAAGGCATATAGAAATCCAGGTATTGGCAGATAATCACGGCAATGCGGTTTATCTCTTCGAAAGAGAATGCAGTATTCAGCGAAGGCACCAGAAAGTAGTGGAGGAAGCACCTTCGTCGGTATTGACCCCTGCAATCCGCGAGGCAATGGGTAAATGCGCAGTACAGGTCGCAAAGGCATGCGATTATTCAGGTGCAGGCACGGTGGAATTCTTGTTGGATGAGAAATTGAACTTTTACTTTTTGGAGATGAATACCCGTTTGCAGGTGGAACATCCGGTCACTGAATATATAACCGGACTCGACTTGGTAAAAGAGCAGATCAAGGTCGCCCGTGGCGAAAAACTCTCTTTCAAACAAGAAGATCTCCGTATCCAGGGGCATGCCATAGAGATACGCGTTTGTGCCGAGGATCCGCAGAACAATTTCCTGCCTGACATCGGAAGACTGACTACTTATCGTATTCCCCAAGGTCCCGGAATACGTGTGGATGACGCATATGAGGAAGGAATGGAAATTCCTATCTATTATGACCCGATGATTGCCAAACTCATCGTATACGGAGCCGATCGTGATGAGGCCATAGAGCGCATGGTGCGTGCTATCGATGATTATCACATTACCGGTGTGAAAACCACTTTGCCATTCTGCAAATATGTGATGCGCCATCCTGCATTTGTGACCGGCAAATTCGACACCCATTTTGTAAAAAACCATTTCAAACCACAGGATCTGGATCTGAAGGATGAAGCTGAGATGGAGTTAGCGGCAATATTAGCGGTGAACCTACTTCGAGAGCAGACCTTACCTTCCGGCAACCCCAAAGCTGAAAACGCTGGAAGATCCGTTTGGAAAAATAACAGGCTTTGATTCTCGTTATCAATTAAACGGTAAAGACCGTTCATGCAAACCAGGATACTTTTTTCAATCATACTTTTCGTTTCTTTTTCTGCCCGGGCACAGGACGAAAAAAAAGGTCCATTCTTATTGCCCTTCATCATCGAAGGGCGCGACACGATTCCTGTCGTAAATCTGCCGGATGTGGATATCATTGAAAAAGGCAATCCTGCTTACCAAGGCGATTTGCAGGCATATTATCGTCTTCGTTATAATGTTATCAAAGTCTATCCCTATGCGCGATTGGCAGCCATCAAGGTGAATGAGATGAACCGGAAAATGGCTACCATGAAAAATGACCGTGAACGAAGGAAATATCGAAAAGCAGTGGAAGACCAGGTACGTAAGGATTTTGAAGCGACCATCAAGCACCTGAGTGTGAACCAGGGAAAAGTGCTCATAAAACTGATCGACCGAGAAACAGGTTCTACGTCTTACGAATTGATCAAATCATTGAAAGGATCCTTCAACGCTTTCTTTGCACAAGGATTGGCGAAACTTTTCGGACACGACCTCAAGTCAGAATACGACCCGCAAGGGGAAGACAAGACCATTGAATCGATCGTCCAGCAAATTGAATCGGGCAGGATTACTTTGTGAACTTCGGAGCCACGATCAGTTCTTTTGAACCCGCCACATAGGTATAGAATCCTTGTCCTGACTTGATTCCTAGTTGACCTGCCGTGACCATGTTCACCAGCAACGGGCAAGGTGCGTATTTCGGATTTCCGAATCCTTCGTGTAATACACGGAGAATAGAAAGACACACGTCCAGACCGATGAAATCTGCGAGCTGAAGCGGACCCATCGGATGCGCCATACCCAGTTTCATCACCGTATCGATCTCGTTGACACCTGCTACGCCTTCATGAAGAGAGTGTATGGCTTCGTTTATCATCGGCATCAAAATGCGATTGGCAACAAAACCAGGATAATCATTCACCTCAACTGGGGCCTTTTCGAGTTTTTTTGACAATTCGAAAACCGCACTGGTCGTTTCGTCGGAAGTGGAGTAGCCACGGATCACTTCAACCAGTTTCATCACTGGAACTGGGTTCATGAAGTGCATACCGATCACCTTATCAGGCCGTTTGGTATTTGCTGCTATATGGGTTATTGAAATGGATGATGTGTTCGTTGCAAGAATAGCCCCTGCAGGCGCCATAGAATCCATGTCCCGGAAGATCTTGCATTTGAGATCCACATTTTCGGTCGCGGCTTCTACGACAAGATCCGCGCTCACAGCTCCTTCAGAGAGTGAAGTAAAAGTCTTCAGTCTGCCGAGCGTAGCATCCTTGTCCATCAATGTTATTTTCTCTTTAGCAACCATGCGGTCGAGATTTTTGGAGATGGTATCGGTGGCCTTACTCAACGCATTTTCCGAAACGTCAACCAGGCTGACATTGAACCCAAATTGTGCAAAAACGTGAGCGATACCGTTTCCCATGGTACCGGCTCCGATGACAGTGATGTTTTTCATGGCTTTTTGATTATTTTCCTTTATGCCTTACAATGATCAGGACTGTATAGATCATGATCTTGAAATCGACGGCAAGTGACATGTTTTCGATGTAGATGATGTCGTATTTCAATCGTTCAATCATTTGATCGACATTCTCCGCATAGCCGAATTTTACTTGACCCCACGAGGTAATGCCTGGTCGTACCTTATGAAGGTGACCGTAATGTGGTGCTTTCTGCATGATCTGATCGATGAAGAATAGACGTTCAGGGCGCGGTCCTACGATGGACATATCGCCGATGAGAACATTCCAGAATTGGGGAATTTCATCCAGTCGGATTTGTCGCATCCACCGACCGAATTTGGTCATACGTGGATCATTCTGGCTGGACAGTTGAGGACCTGTTTTCTCAGCATCCGTCCTCATGGAACGGAACTTATAAATCTTGAATGGCTTCCCATGCAAACCGATTCGTTCATGGCTGTAAAAGATGGAACCTGGTGAGGACAATTTCACGCCGATTGCAGTGAACAGGTAAAGCGGAAAAAATACGATGAGAACGAATAGAGATAGAATGATGTCCAGTCCGCGCTTAACCGACTGTTGCCACGTGGGCATCAAATCTGGTGAAATCTCTATCAACGGGGCGCCGAAAATTGCATTCATCTTTACCGAACCTGAAAGTATGTCGTACATATCAGGAATGATACGGGCAGTGACAGCAGTATCCTCAAGCTCATTGATGATGCGTCCGATGTTTTCGTGTTCGGAGGATTCCAAAGCAATGACGACCTCTTCGACATCCAGTTCTCTGATCAGTGATCGGATTTCCGACAGAGATCCCAACTGTTTCATATGTGTATCGACCAGATGAGAATCTGCGTTTCCAACAGGGATGAAACCGATGAAACGGTTTCCTGAGGAACGGAATTCAGTTTGTAGTTGCTCGACAAGCTCCAATGCTTTTCGGTTCGATCCGATAAGTATGGTATTGAATCCGATCTTTCCCGATTTTATCTTGTTGATCACTTCGGTGGACTGTAACATCCTCAGAAAGGCCGTTATCGAAAAGTGGAGTACATAAAGAGTGAAAAAACTGTAGTAGTATGACTTATATGAAGTGACGGTGTCGTCGAGCAATAATGCGAAGAAAATTATCAGTACACCGATCAAGGAATGGTACATGGTGTTGCCAAGTTCACGGAGTCTGCTCCTTCGATAGACATTACGATAAGCGCCTGTAAGTGAGTAAAACAGCACCCAAAGTAACGGCAATAAGATGATACCGGTCATGAAACGATTGTCATTCATATAGGATGACCAATCGATAGTAAGATTTTCGATATAGGATTTCCGGTAAACATAGAAAAGCGCCCAGGCCGCTAACGCCGAAAGCCAGTCGGCGATTATGAATCTGAAACGATAGGACGTGCGACTCATCAGTAGAGGACTTTCAGATTATCGATGGAAACTTTGGCATTCGTTGATCCTGATGGAAGTACCGATCTCAGAAAGATCTTATAATCGAGTGCACTTTGATTGATAACGCAT
>JBJSZR010000369.1:0-2542 GCA_046090385.1 Bacteroidota bacterium | reverse complement strand
ATCGGTGGTAGTCTCTGCCATGGAGTAATTCTAACGCCTTTATATGGGCTGGATGAGTTTTCCATTCAGGATTTCCCTGTGCAACAAGGTCACTTACGAGATCCATGGCCTGATCTTCCGTATTCACGAGATTATCAGAACGTACTTGTCCGTCGCGTAATAACGCGAATTCCTTCACCGTTATACCGGCATCCTGCATCCGCTCATCCAGAGAAACTCCCCCCGGAATCCTTGCCGGTGAAGGTAGAAGACTGTCAGCAACCATGGTCCAGTAGGCGGGTCCGTAGTTGTCTGGTCGTTTGATTTTTCCGTTACGAATTTCAAGAATAAGGTCGTAGTATTCCCTGTATCTTGATTCTCCGGTAACCACGTAGGTCCTTGAAAATCTGGTAAGCATTTCAGAAGAGCGTAGGAGCTCTTCTGCCAACAAATAGGAGGAGTACCTGCGATCTTGAGCAGACTCCACCTCCTCGGCAGTACGGTACAGTAAAATGGCGGTCACCGTTACTGTTCCTGCGAGAAGCAGGGTAGTAGTCACGAGTAGAACAAGCAGTCGTTTGATGGTCATGGAAGTTGAAAGATAGCTCTTTCAACCCGACCACGTGCAACTGCTTTTCAATAAATTCCGGTAAGCTAATCCGTATTAAAAAGGCGCCTTAGAAAAAGGCGCCCTGCAAATCCGTAAAGTATACAAGTTCGTTTAAAATCTGTAGTTGTAGCGGAAGTTCAGACCGATGGTGCTTATTTCCTGCTTGTAGTTCATAATGCTTCCATCGACCGGATTAGTGCTTTTGAATTCCGGTTTTGCGAGGAAGTAATCAGGACTGAAGGTCAATGAATGATGTGCATTGAAACGGTATCCAGCTTCAGTTTCGATGCTGAAAGCCCCGCTGATTGCATTGTCGGACTTGGTACTTACAAATGCACTTGTTTCTCCGGCGGATCCGGTAATGGATAAGTCTGGGGAGTTGAAACCGAAAACGCCCAGCCCGACTTTGAAGCCTAATACAAGCTTTTTCTTTTCTGGAACGTACGTTCCCACTCCAAGCATCAGTCCTTGCATCTTCCAGGTGCCTGCATGGATATTCCAATCAATGCCTGGATATGACTTTTGCGCCCAGTCTTTCATTTCGGATTCATTCGTAGGATTCGACCTGTACTGGAATTCCATGGATAGACGGTAAAAATTCCTGTTCAAGTCATAGCTGACACCTGCTCCATAACTCATTCCTGATCGAGCCAAGCCGGCTTCTTCATTTTCCATACCTGCGCCATATGCACCTATTGCAATGGCAGGACCTGCTTTTACATAGGCAGTGACTGGCGACTGACTTTTAGCGACATAGGAGAGAAGCAACGCCGAAGCAAGAAATAGAGTGGAATGATTTTTCATGGCTACTGTTTTTTGACAAAGTTGCAGCAGCCAAAAGCCTCCTCCCATGACGGTTGTCCTGGAGAAGCATGAGTTTAATCAGTAAATCAAGCGGATCCAATCAGATCCCTGATGGCAACAGAGGCAGTCACTGCGCCGAATGTTGCAGGTAGGTAAGAGATGGTTCCGTAGGCTGATTTCTTGAAATTTTTCCCATCCGTAAGCATCAGGCTCGAACGTATCGGTTCTTCAGGGCTGAATACGACTTTGATGCCTTTCACGATTCCTTCGTTCCGCATATTTTTCCGGATTTGTTGTGCAAAAGGGCAATTGAAGGTTTCTGAAATATCCACGACTTTTAGTTGCGTCGGATCCAGTTTCGCTCCTGCTCCCATGCTGCATACCAGCGGTATGCCTGCACGAAATGCCATTTTGATAAAAGTCAGTTTTGGTGTGATGCTGTCTATTGCATCGATAAGATAATCGGGTTTTCTGGATAGTTGTGTTGCGACCATGTCCGGGTTCACGAATTCCTTCACCAGGTGAAGCTTCAATTCAGGATTAATGGCTTTTAGCCGTTCAGCCATGATCTCCACTTTGGAAACGCCATGGTTGGTGGACAGCGCAGGCAACTGGCGGTTTCTGTTGGTCGGATCCACCACATCGCCATCGATGATGGTCATCTCGCCGATACCGCTACGCGCAATGAATTCGGCAGCGAAAGAGCCGACTCCCCCCATGCCGATCACCATTACATGGCGGTTGGTGAGTGCGCGAACTGCTTCCTCGCCTATCAAAAGGCTTGTTCGCGAAAGCCATGATATGTCATTCATACGATTATAGAATTTCCGAATACGGTTGCAAAGTTAGCATGTATCTGTTCTATGATCGATTCGATTGTTGCCGATCTTATTTTGCTAGCGGTCGTATAGATAGTTGATATGGGCATCAGGGAGTCATCCGATTCCAGGAAGAACCGGTTGGCGGGAATGGAATTGAATACTTCTTTCTGACTATCCCTGAACAAGTTAAACCCGAAGGACAGATAATGGCCCCTGTCGATTATCCGCAGGGCAAGTGCTGAACTATTATTGAAACCATGGAAAATCACCGGTTGTTGATTGAACTTGGTTTCGAGTAAGGAGAGTACTTCATCATGACTGCGAACAC
>JBJSZR010000368.1:0-2661 GCA_046090385.1 Bacteroidota bacterium | reverse complement strand
AAAGTTGGCTGATTTCTGCGATGTGTTCTGCGAGCAAGGATACTTTACAAAAGATGAAACCAGCCGACTGTTGGAGATTGCCGCGAATTACGGCATACGTGGCAAGGTCCACGCAGAGCAGCTATCCCGGACAGGAGGAATCGAAGCAGGTGTCAGTTCCAACGCCATAAGCGTCGATCATCTGGAGTACGCGAGCGATAATGATATCCGTCTTTTGAGAAACTCCGATACCATCCCGGTGTTACTGCCAGGCGCACAACTGTTTCTCGGATTACCAGCACCGCCTGCCCGTGAAATGATCAGTGGCGGATTGCCGGTAGCCATATCCACTGATTTCAATCCGGGGAGCAGTCCCTCGGGAAATATGAACCAGATGGTATCACTCGCATGCATCCTATACAAGATGACGCCGTCTGAAGCTATCATTGCAGGAACAACCAACTCCGCCGCTGCAATGGGAGTTTCTGAAATAACAGGAAGTATCGCGGTAGGCAAAAGAGCTGATTTTTTCATAACCCGACCGATCCCATCCATCGCCTTTCTCCCGTATTACTTCGGACAGAATCTTGTTAGAACAACCGTGCTCGGAGGTAAAATTGTTCAACGGCAGGAAATCGAAAATTAGTTCAAGGCCGGAAAGAAATCATCAGTAATGATCAAAGTCAATCCCATAACTTAAAATACCAAATGAAACAACTCATCGAATGTGTTCCGAATTTCAGTGAAGGAAACGACGAGCTGGTGATAAAACAGATTACTGAAGCACTCAACAGCGTGGAAGGCGTACAGGTATTGAATGTCGATCCGGGAAAGGCCACCAACCGTACGGTGATCACGCTTGTAGGAGATCCTGCTTCTGTGATCGAATCGGCTTTCCGTGGCATCAAGAAAGCCTCCGAAACGATCGACATGCGTAAGCATAAAGGAGAGCATCCGCGGATGGGTGCAACGGATGTCTGTCCGCTGATACCGATTTCAGGAATATCCATGGAAGAGACCGCTGAGTGGTCAAAAAAACTGGCCAAGCGTGTAGGTGAAGAACTGAAGATTCCCGTTTACCTGTACGAAGAGGCGCAAGCAAAAGCCGAGAGGAAAAACCTTTCTGTCATTCGCGCAGGTGAATACGAGAATTTTTTTCAAAAAATAAAACAGCCTGAATGGAAGCCCGATTTCGGTCCAACTGAATTCCCGGCAACCTCCGGAGCGACCGTGATAGGTGCAAGAGATTTTCTGGTGGCTTATAATGTTAACCTGAATACTACCTCTGTTCGTCGTGCCAATTCAGTCGCTTTCGATGTGCGTGAAAACGGACGTAAAGTTAAAAATGATAAAGGCGAAGAGACGGTGCAGCCCGGAGCTTGCAAATCCGTAAAAGCCATAGGTTGGTTCATTGAAGAATATGGCATCGCCCAGGTCAGTATGAATCTGACGAACATTTCCAATACGCCAGTCCATATCGCGTTCGATGAATGCGTCAAGAGCGCCTATAATCGAGGCATGCGAGTAACAGGTTCGGAACTGGTAGGACTGATTCCGCTCAATGCTCTCCTGGATGCAGGAAGGTATTTTTTGGAAAAACAAAACCGATCCTCCGGAGTGTCAGAGAGGGAGCTCATTCGTATCGCGGTCAAATCGATGGGACTGGATGAATTAGGACCATTCAATCCTGATGAAAGAATCATCGAGTACCGTTTGAATAAAATGAAGGGCAAGTTGGTGAACCTGACGCTGGATGCTTTTGCTGACGAGACCGCATCCGAGTCGCCTGCACCTGGGGGAGGTTCCATATCTGCCTACATGGGTGCGCTGGGCGTTTCCCTCGGAACCATGGTAGCCAACCTTTCCTCTCATAAAAAAGGCTGGGATGACCGCTGGAAAGAGTTTTCGGATTGGGCCGAGAAGGGTCAACGTATAAAAGAGCGTTTGCTGTCAATGGTCGATGAGGACACAGATGCATTCAACCGGATCATGGCAGCTTTCGGATTGCCCAAAGGAACTGAAGCTGAAAAAAGAGAAAGAACCGCAGCCATTCAATCTGCAACACGGCATGCTACTGAAATTCCATACCAGGTGATGGAGCTTGCATTTTCTTCATTCGAATTGATAAAAGCGATGGCGGAGCATGGAAACCCCAACTCTGTGACAGATGCGGGAGTCGGAGCTCTCTGTGCTCGTTCTGCGGTCATGGGTGCCGGACTCAATGTCAAAATAAATGCTTCCGGAATCGCTGACAAGACATTTGCAAATGAGATTGTCGGCAAGGCTGACAGACTTATTGCAATGGCTCAGACTGAAGAGGGTGTCATACTGGATATCGTAAGACGTAAGATGGAAGCATAATACCGTCGAAAATCAGCCGATCTATGCATATATTCAGAGTAGATATTCGACAATGAAAGATTCCTGGTTCTCCAAAAAGGCGTTCCAACGGCTGTTTTACTCCTTTCCGGTGCAGCTGGTGATCGTGCTCCTTAAAAAGAACCAGATCATGCTGTTATATTGGCTGGTACTTTTCGGTTGGGTGACGAACTCCGCTTCACGCACATTCGGCATTCCATTTCTTTTCCTTGATCCGGAATATCTGGGGCACGTAGGCTTCCTCTCCTTCTTCGTGATGGGCTTCACTACAGGAGCCTTCATCATGGTATTCAATATTTCCAG
>JBJSZR010000367.1:0-4285 GCA_046090385.1 Bacteroidota bacterium | reverse complement strand
ACATAATAAAGATTATCAAGTTCCTCATCCTTGTTCGAAGGGCGGAAGCCACCTACCTGGTTGAGTCCATGTGCCAATCCAAGTCCGCTACCGCGATACAAGTTGAACATTTTTTCCCAATCGATCGGTGTGAGTATCGTTTGAGTCAAGCGGTTGGCTTTGAAATCGAAGCCGGTGCGGGCGCTTAAGTCTTCAAGGATGGTGTCGGCAAGTTTTTCGGAGTCGCTCCAGTCCGGCTTGAAACGCAGATCTGGCATCGGACAAAGAATGAAAATATTCTCGCAGCCTTCAGGTGCGGATGCCGGATTTGATTTACTACTGACGTTCACGTAGTAATACGGTTTCTCAGGAGCCACTGAGGTCTTGAAAATGGTGTCAGCGTATTGCTTGAAATTACTTCCGAGGAAGTAGTTGTGGTGGATAAGATTGTCTACTTTTCCTTTGACACCGAGGTAGATGGTGAATGGCGAAAGTGTCCAGTCCATCTTATCCAGTCGTTCGATAGAGAACTTCGGACGCTTCAGAATCGTGCCTCTGAAGGCGGCAGCGTCACTGTTGCAAACGAAAAGATCTGCACTCCAACGTTTGCCTTTGTCATCCAGAAATGCCGTAAGCTGTCCATTTGCAAGTTCAGCTTCTTTGATTTCCACATCATAGTGGATTTTTACGCCACGTTTTTCAAGAAGCTTCAGAAGTTCTTCTACGATTTTGTACATGCCTCCTTTCACATTCCAGTAACCGTCGTGCTCAAGCTCTGTGTAGTTGAGGAGACTGTAAACAGCAGGAGTTTGAAAAGGAGTGGAGCCGAGGAAAAAAGCGACCAGCGAGAAGATCACCTTGGCTTCTTCCGAAGTGAAGATTCCATCCAGTTCTTTCCACATGGAGCGGAACATCATGGGGGCATGCTTCCATGGAACCTTGGTGAGCTGATAGAGATAATCTAAGCGGGAACCGAAATTGCGTCGAATCACTATGTCTTCGGTGTCGTGGAAAATCTTTTTGGCAGTTCCGATATATCGGCGGAGTTTCTTTTCAAAATCAGGCTCCAGTCCTTCGAATTCCTTGGCGAGCTTGGCGAAATCTTTATAAATCAAAAAAGGTTTTTGCCGGTTGGCGAATTGAACCGAATAGACCGGATCCAACTCTTCAAGTTCGATAGGACTTTGAACACCACAGTCTTTGAAGAGTTCGGTGAACTCATAGCTCATACTGAAAAACGAAGGACCAACATCGAAAGTGAACCCGTCCTTTTGAATCAGATTCAGTCTGCCACCTGCACGATGGTGTTTTTCGACTATTTCAACCTGATACCCGCGCGTGGAGAGTCTGAGAGCAGTGGCGAGGGAACCTAATCCGGAGCCGATGATGAGGACTTTTTTGGACATGCTGACTGTTTTCAGAAGTCAAAACATAACTTCCGAGGGAATGTTCAGGAAGAGGTATTCGAGTAGTGTTCTTTTTTGAATAGCAGCAATCCGAACTCCTCGCAGTCCTCTTTGCCCATGTTCTTGTGATGGACTTTATGAGCTTTTCTCATGGCGCGGAAATAGCGCGAGTCCATCTTGTCAAGAAACTTGGCACGACGGTGTATGAATATGTCGTGTAGAATGAAGTAGGTGAGTCCGTAAGCCGTAACGCCGATGCCCATCCAGAACCTATAGTCGAGTTCGGCCCAGCCAAAGTACATCAGTACCATGGCTATGGTGGCGTAGAAAAGAAAAAAGAAATCGTTTTTCTCAAATCGACCATGGCGTGGCGTATGATGGCTTTCGTGCAACGACCATAAAAAGCCGTGCATGACATACTTGTGAGTGGTCCACGCAACACCTTCCATAGCCATATAGGTAGCCAAGAACGCGAAAACATTGATCAATAATGTCGAATCCATGCTCAAAAGTAGTCAATCCCCACGATTAGGGAAGCAGTTAATAATGGATTGGTATAGGGAAATGGTGTATTTCATTTTGTTTTCCAGCACTATTCGGCAGTTTGTATTTTGCAAAAAGTAACAAACGTAGATTCTTTCGGTTTCAGACGCAGGGAACTTGATTTCCAAGTTGAATTTCCAGGCAGTCAGGCCATTTCATAGTGCCACTAAATTCCTTCCAAAATCGGTTTTAACCAGCTGTTAACGGATGGCTTTTAGCCTGAGGTAAATGGATTTTTGTCCAAACTGCATTTATTCAAAAAAAACGGCTTAGTTTAACCTATGAATACTGATTCAATTGACTCGAATTCAATAGGTTTCCGTTGCCTGTTCCAAGCCACTAATTGTGAGTATGCAGCATTTTCAATAACTTCACTTCGTTCAAATTCTTTGCTTTAATCATGAAAAATCAATTAATCCGCTGTTTTCTGGCCACAGTTTTCGCACTCTCAGTCAGTGCCACAATGAATGCACAAAGTCTTGGTTGCAAGGCTGAGGGAGAGTCCATCAACGATGTTCTTGATTCAAGGATCGGTCAGAGCTCCGAATATTCCCAAACCATCACCTTAGGGGTTTCTGTTCTGTTGAATGAGGAGTGCGATTCGGCCCTCACATATTTCAATGCAGCCAGTGACATTTTCAGTAATGATGCTTTGTCAAAACTCATAATTCAACTTGGTGGCGCCGTTACAGCTGAACGGAAGTCAGTGCCTGTTGAAGCGGTTTCAGCGAATGATGTTCCGTCAGAAGCTGCTGTTGTCACTGAGCCTCCTGCGGAAGAGGAGACAGATGCTACGATTGCCGAACCCGTAGAGGTAAGTCCTGTAGCTGTTGAAGATCCGGTATCGGTGCCCATTTCAGAGTCTCCTGTCAAATCAACCGCCGATGAGTCTCCTGCGGTTGATGAGCCAGTCATAACAACGCCATCCGGTTCGGTCTCATTCACACGTGAAAATCTGGAGTTGTTTCAGGCGAAAGGACTTGACAAAGTTCGTCGTCTGACCGAGTACTTGGGCATCATCACCCAAAAATCGACTCCTCCTTCCACGGCAATAAGTACCGTTGAAAGTGCACTTTCCCTTTTCGATGGAGAAAATCACACAGTTGAAGTTTCAAATGTGAATCGTCCGGACAAATCGCGTTTCCCTATTCGCACCTACCTTAATCGTCTTCGTATGCTCAATTACTCTCGAGTTGTCATCGAGGGAGCATCATTTACGTATGTTTCTAATTTCAGGAAGGGTCCTGATGGTAATTATTATGGAGTCGCTAGATTCCGTCAAGCGTTCTCCGGTTATCGCGACAACAAGCCGGTCTACTCCGACGTTACAACCAAAACAGTTGCGGTGGTTCTGAAGCCATATCAGAAGGCGTTGGAGGGCGAGTCAATGGAAAATTGGGATGTATTTCTTGGTGACATCTTTGTGACTCAGACTGAGAAAAAATAGTATGTCCAGGAGCCTGTGGCCCCTTCTTTTTTTTACGGTATCTTTTCTCGATGCCTATTCGCAACAATATTTGGGTGATACGTTCACCGAGGACTTCATCTTTTCTGTTCAGACAATTGACGATTTTTTTGATCGATTCAATAATTCTCCGAATTCACCGGCGATAAGTTATATCAAACAGAAATATCCAAAATCGGGCAACAGTCGAAGCACTGCAATACTATCTCTATTCAACAGAGCAGATACGACTTGGGAGAAAGCAGAGATCAGAGGTTTCATTGAGCGCTTTGCAAGTGATACGTCCAACCATTTGAACTTCGAGCAGAGCAATTGGTTTGCGGTCCTACATTCAAAAGTGATCTATAAGTCAAAAAGATTGAATCTTGATTTGGTAATGATTGTGGAGCCGGTGTTCAATCCTCAAACCAAATCGCTCGGGTATAAATGGTCTCTGTACTCTGCCAATGCCAGATTTTTTCCTAAATCAGACTCTGCCAAAGCCGTTGTCGATACCGGTAAATCAAAGCCAATGATCGGTGCTGATGGGCAGTTTTTACATCCTATGAGCCATGCGATCAATTTCATGAACATATTCGATGTGTTCAAGAAGGGGGTGATCAGAAAGTATTTTGCAAGAAAAGCCCGTTCCCCGGAGTTGAATTCACTTGCAAGGATGGTGGATCAAGGAGCCATCAGTTTCCTCCAGGTCGATTCGATCTCTTACTGTCTTGCCCAGTTACCCGGATGGATCGTTGAAGTGGATTATTACGATAGGGAGAGCGGTAATTCAGGCTGGTTGATAAGATGTCACCAAGAAATACATCCCAATTTTCCATTGACTCGCCCTCCAACGCCTTCTGATATGGCTTCAGAACCACCGCAACTGTTTTGGTTGTAACGTCGGAGTAGA
>JBJSZR010000366.1:0-1798 GCA_046090385.1 Bacteroidota bacterium | reverse complement strand
CCGGAAGTTGCGAATGCACGGATCGGTTTCTCGTTTCCAACTCAAGGGAAGATATTTTTCAAGGATGCAGTATCCTTGAATTTTAAAGGCAACCGGGGATCAATCGTAAGCTATCTGTTTGAAGGAGAAATTAGCAATATTGTCTACAAAGATGAAGAAAGTAAATTCAGGACTTTCAGATCAATAGATACCGATGAAATCAAAACGGTACGAATCGGCAATCAGACAACACTACGTTTGAAAACGGAGCGACGATCATGTCTGCTGACTTTGAGATTGGACGGAGTGGAAATCAATTATCTGTTGATAAATTCGGATAAGGATGCTTATTGGAAAAGCCTGCAGGCAGAAGGTGACCGGCGCTACAAGGATGCATATTTGAAAGCGATAGTCGCATCAATTGCCCTTAGTGATGCAAGAACGCTGACGCAATTGGCAGGAAAAAACAAGCACGTATTCATCGATAAGAGCGGCAAGATAAAGGCAGACTCGAACAGTTTGAAAGAACTTGGTGCTTGGAATGGGAATCTGTCAACCAGGCAGGAGCTGACTTTCAAAAGAAGGAAAAACGAACAAGGCTTCGAAATGGTATGGATTTCTCAGGCGGGACCATTCGTCATCAAATACAAAGTCGATGAAGGAGAATATGAATTCTTATCGATGGAACAACAGACCAAAACGAATTGACCAAGATTTCAAAGATAGAGGATAAGAAAATACGAATGTCCCTGTTGATATTGAATAAAATAATAGCACGAATACTGCGTTGTTCTGACTGGTTGAGATGAAGATCTGTCTAAAAAAGATGTCAAAGACTATCATATTTTTCATTGTCGTATGCACGATGGCTTCTTGTAATGTCGAAAAGACCTATCAATTAGCCAATGGTGAAATGATTTCTGAAAATAAAAGAGAACGGATTTATAAAAGAGGTTTAAAACGTGTGACAATAATCACTAATAGACAAATGTGAAATTTGATGTCTAAAGGAGATTAAAAAAACTTGTTCAAGGACGTTGAGGTTTCTGTTGATGCCCCGAAGTGAAAAAAGTTCGTTATAAGCTTGCCGCTTCGAAAAACAAAAGCATCAATAAACGATAACTTGCTTTTGAAAAATATGACGGGACTGAAAAAAAAGCAGAGAAAAAATAGGAACGGATTGAATATCCATCATAGGAAAGATTCAGATAATAAGAGCGAAATGAAATATCTGTTAATAGTGGTAAACTTATTTCTTTCAATAGGCCATGTCGAAGCTCAAAAATGGCGGGAGGTGAAAAGTCCGATCAACATAAGCTCAAAGGCTACAGATTTTGCCAATGTGTTTTTTGAAAAAGAGTTCACTTTGTTCGACTTAATGACGAACGAGCCTATTTTCCCCGTGATGAAAAATGGCGTAGTTGTTTATCAGATTTATTTTTCGAGCAATGAGGACCCGAGACCATTTTACGGGGAATTCACGCCTGAAAAACTTGAATCCCATCTGTTTTATAAATTCAAAGACCGAGAAAGCTGCATGAAGTTCTGTGATTCAAAATGGCATTGGTCGAACGGCACTTACGGTAGTGTGATCATGGACGCCGATAATTTTTCAAATCGATGAAATTCCCGGGATGTGTCTAATTCTGATCATCAATAGTTAGTATTAAAATTCCTTTTTGCCAAAGTGAATTGTAGGCTCCCCTAAAATTCGCTCATTTGAAAGTTATTAAAACTGTAACTTTAAATGAAGCAATATGAAAAAGACAAAATTTACCGAGACACAAATTGTAAAAGCGATCAAAGAGCATGAAGCTGG
>JBJSZR010000365.1:0-7649 GCA_046090385.1 Bacteroidota bacterium | reverse complement strand
CCCTGGCCTTTGCCTTTTGGCATCCGGCAAAGGTGCGATTAGGACCCGAAGGGCCGGATGACTTGTTAGACCGCACATTCTCGCGTGCCGTAATGGAGCCTGTGATAAGTAACAGGACCAGCGTTGCTTTGAAGATATTCTTCATCGTATGGAGAGGTGTTTTTCTTTCTAAATATTGTAAACTGTTCATCAGAAGTTCAACATGAAGCCCAAACGCATACGGCGAGGGAGACTGTAGTTGAAGGGATTGTTTTGAGCAACCTCATAGAGATCGACGTAAGCCTGGGGGTCAACTTTTGACTGGATCTGTGCCTGCGCCTGAGGCGATGTGATATAACCGTCATCTTCAGGATCGCCTGTTGCAGCATACACGCCGACAACGTTCTTGGTATCAAGCAGGTTCAGAATCTGCAGGTACACTTGACCGGTGAGTGGTCGACGGCGTTCGCCACCTGAACCTTTTCCGCCAATGGTGAAGCCCTTGTCGAAGCGCGCATCGATACGGAACTGCCATGGAAGACGCGAGCCGTTCAACTGACCCTCGATGACGGAGCGACTGTTGTCCGCAGACGTGAAATCCGCAGTCGGAGTGATGTTCGCTTTGCGGGTATAAGGGGTACCGGAACCTGCACGGAATACCATGTTCACCCCGGCATTGGAAAACACTTGCTTACCCCACCAAACCGGACCATTGTAATCCTTTCCGATACCGTAGTGATAGTCGAACGAAGTAACGAAGGTGTGACGCTGATCAAAGTTAAGTGGTTTAGGCTGGCGCAGATTTGACTGACCTTGTTGCGCCAAAAGACCGAAATTGGTATTGGGGTCTGAGCCGGTACCATTTGCAAAAGACAAGGTATAACTGACGCTCATGCGTACGTTGTTGGTACGACGGAGATCGTATGCCAGAGAAAGGCCCTTGGTGGTTCCAAAGTCCACGTTTCCGTAGGTCTGATACGTGATAGGATATGCATAAAGCACATTAATCACCTGGATCATATTACGGAGTTCACGATAAAATGCAGAAATCGAGAGGGCAGAAGAACGGCTGAGGCGCTGCTGGAAAGAAAGTTCGTATTCCGTAGTACGCTCAGGACGCAAATCCGGATTGCTGACCACACCGCCGGACCCCTGTGCAAGGTTCTGATAAGAAACCGGATTGAAACGCAACAGCCCGACACTCTGCGGACGCTGAGTGAGCACATCGTAGTGAGCTTTGAAGTTGGCTTCGTCTGAAATAGGGAAAGCGAAGGCGATACGAGGCATGATGTTCACCTGGGGATCGTAACGCTTGAAGATATAGTCACGGACTACTGAATTCTGCACGTCTGACTGATTCTTGATATAAGGCTGGATACCGTTTGAATTACCGCCACCTTCAAGAAGTGGTGTAAGGTCGGTGATCTGGTTGCCACTTGCATCGTACCACTTATCATCGTTACGGAAACCGACGATTGATGTAGGATTGTTGATGCTGTTGACATATACCACGTACTCATCACCTATGTTGCCGGGAATATCACCAAGCGCCTTGGATTGTGGATCACCGGCACGGTAGGCATCATATAGAAGGTATTTGTCTTTCAGCACATACTGGTTGGCATCGAAATAATCTACACGAAGACCGATATTGAATGTAAGGTCATTGAAATTGAAACGATCCTGGATGTACCCTGCAATATACGTGGGACGGAATGCATCAATCCTTCGTTTGAAATTCTTCAAATCGTCCTGTTCGTTGTAATAATCGCTGAAAGCAGGACGGGCATTTTGCCTGTTACCCAAATAATCGTAACCATAGTAACCTACAAGTCCGTTGGTGATCAGCTCGTCAGGAGTGAACATGGAAAGCTCATAGAAAGACGGAGCAAGAATATCCGTTTGAACGGTATCGGTAAGGCTGTAACCCAGCTTTTCACGGATGTTCTCATAAAAACCGGGGGCAGCTTGCCCGACCAGGTTAAGTGTCGGAGTGTATGTGGAATTATAGTTGACGTAATAAACGGTGTCATCACCATAAGAAGGCGTGATGATCGGATTGTCCGTATCGTAACCGGTGATGTTCTGATTGCCAAGGATACGGGCAAGCTGCCAGAGTGAACTGGCCGCAAGACTCCATCCCCGATCGGTACGTTGTTCGAATTCACCGCCGACAATGATGTTATGGTTTTTGATATCCGCAGAGAATGAAGCGACAAAACGGAACTGGGAATTATCGAATTTGCTGAGTCCGTTACGTACACGGCCTGTGGTAGCCCAAAGACCATAAACATTCAGCGGGTTACGGTTATCCCCATTTACAAGACCGCCACCAAGTACGACACTGGAAAATGAATTCGTATAGCCTGCAGTACCGAAAGGCGCTGTCAGGTCATAATATTGAGTGGTGTAGTTAGAGGTATAGGGATTGAGCGTACCAGGCTCATATTCATATGCGGTATCGATGTTCGCTACCTGGATAGCGTAAAGACTGTCTCCACTTTCGAAAGGCAAATAAAAAGGACGGCTTTTACGGGTGAACTTACCGATGTAGCCGTAATCGAAATAGCGGTCTTTGTGAACGTCATTTTCTGATCGACCCGTGTTCCTGGAATAATCGGCCTGGATGGTATAGAAAACGTTCTTGATGTTTGAAGAAGCTTTTTCATTACCCTCCGACAGGAAGCGCTGGGTCATTTTACCGAAAACACGCCAGTTGGTAGCAGTACTGAGCGGATTCTGGTCGTAATTCATCAGTGAGTAAATGTCGATGTAATCGTGACCGCTGGTACGTTCGAATGAGCCGCCGAAAGTGACCCCGAGGTTCTTAGCAGGAGCAAGATCCAATTTGCCGTTAAGGCGGATTGCATTGCTTGCCACATTAGGACGATAGTTCTGAGTAGTCATATCATCATAGGTGAAGAAATGCGAACGGTGGATGTAGTTCTGACCGAACGGAGAGCGGACAAGTGGATTCTTGCGCACATCATCCAGGATATCGTCTTTGATCACATAAATAGGAATAGCCGAAGGTCCGGCGTCGCGGTCACCCTGATATTCACCCGCCAGGAAGAACCCTGCATACGGCTGACCCGCCTTTGCTCCGGTGGAGTCGCGACGGCTGGCAATTGGACCGGATACATCGAAAGCGGCGAGTTTGTAACCGTAATCATCAAAAAGTTCGGAAGTAGCCAATTCGATACCGGACGAGAACTCTCGCGAAGGTCCGCGGGTGGTGATACTGATAATACCGCCGGTTGCATCACCATACTGAGCGGGAACACCACCGGTGATGACCGTGATCTGTTCCTGACCTTTTTGTGGAAGACCGACGGAACCGCGCACCTTGATACCGTCAACGAAATAAACCGTACCGTCGGAACGGGAACCACGGATATTCAAAGCATCACCTTGATCCTTTTGGTAAACACCGGCAGCTTGTGATGCGAGTGAGTTCACGTCGCGCGTAGGAGCCGACTGGATTTCTTCATAGGTAACTGTCTTTGCAGTGGACGGAGATCCCTTATCGATGAGAGGCACAGAATACTCCACGACTTCAACCGCCTTCAGTTCGACACCCTTGCCGAGCTCGAAGTTGGCGAAAGCGATTTTATCAGCAGTGACAAGCACGCCAGTGAGTTGCTTTGCATTATAGCCGACACAAGTGACCTTGACATCGTACTTACCGGGGTTCAGAGGCTTGATGGCGAAATTACCATCGAAGTCCGTGACGGTTCCTTGTACCTGAGTACCGTTCAGCAAAGCGGCGACACTCGCAAAGGGGACACCTTCTGAGCCACCTGCCTCGGTGACCCTTCCTCGGATTTCTCCGGTCTGTGAGAATGCTACTACGCTTGATAGAAGCAGAAACAGGAACAGTGCAAAAGCCTTTCTTACCATAATAGATGGTTATTTAGTGAGAGGATATAATTCTAGGAGGTGGTAAAAGTAGGAATTCATTCAAAAAAACAAAAAAAACATGATGGAA
The DNA here is from genome assembly GCA_046090385.1 of Bacteroidota bacterium. Taxonomy (GTDB): domain Bacteria; phylum Bacteroidota; class Bacteroidia; order AKYH767-A; family 2013-40CM-41-45; genus Pollutiaquabacter. The sequence goes on along the minus strand of JBJSZR010000365.1, from coordinate 3,682 downwards.
CATTCAAGATTTTCATAACATGTTAGTTGCAAGGCAAATGGGTTATTAACTGCTAAAACCATAGAGTTTTTAAAAAAACATGGGAATCAAAGCATTGTTCAATCCGGCAATAAGAAGACCATATTTTATCCGGCTTAGTTATCAACAAAACAGGTGAAAAAGAGGTAATGGGTTAAATTTGTCGTCCTCATTTTTAAAAAATCAAAAGTATATGCGTCTGACAACCCTGGAGATTAAGGGATTCAAAAGTTTCGGCGACAAGGTCACCATTCATTTCGACAAAGGGGTTACCTCCATTGTAGGTCCTAACGGCAGTGGAAAGTCGAATGTCGTCGATTCAATCCGCTGGGTATTGGGTGAACAGAAAACCCGCCTGCTCCGCTCAGAGAAGATGGAGAACATCATCTTCAACGGCACAAAGAACCGAAAGCCCGCAGCAATGGCCGAGGTCTCCATGTCGTTTGAAAACACCAAGAACATTCTTCCAACCGAATACAGCACAGTGACCATCACCCGTCGGTTATACAGGACCGGCGAAAGCGAGTATCTGCTGAACAATGTGAGTTGTCGCCTTAAAGACATCACCGATCTCTTCCTGGATACCGGCATCGGGTCTGATTCATACGCCATCATCGAATTGAAGATGGTCGATGAGATCCTGAACGACAAGAACAATGCGATCAAAAATCTTTTCGAAGAAGCTGCCGGCATTTCGAAATACAAGATGCGCAGGAAACAGACTTTCCAGAAACTGGCCGACACGGAAGCCGATCTGAGTCGCGTGAATGACCTGTTGTACGAAATCGAGCGCAACATGAAATCGCTCGAATCACAAGCAAAGAAGACCGAGCGCTATTATAAGCTCAAGGAACAGTATAAAGAACTCAGCACTGAATTGGCGGTTTTCACGCTTTCGGGCAGCAAACAAACGTTCGAGGACTTACAGCAGCAGGAAAACAGACAGCAGGAGGAAAAGGTGCAGCTTGATGCTCAACTTGCAGAAAGTGAGGCAGTGCTTCAACAGAAAAAGCTGTACATCCTTGATAAGGAAAAGGAATTGTCAGAAGCTCAACGTAACCTGAACGACAAAGTAAACACCATCCGCCAATACGAAAACGACAAAAAAGTCTCCAACGAGAAGTTGCGTTTCCTCCAGGACAAGGAAAACTCCCTATCCCAGCAACTTTCTCAGGACAAGAACAATCTCGTAGCAACACAAGACCAGATCAGGCTGGCTGAAGAAGACAAATTCAATGAGGAAGCCGCCCTCGAGCTTATGCAAAACCAGTTGCTGGAATTAAAGGGCATTCTGGATGAAACCCGAGCTCAGCACGACCAGATGAAAAGCGATCTCCACCGTCTCAGTGGCGAGGCTCAAGGATTGCAGGTCGCTATGCACGAGTCAGAGAAAAGTCTTGCGGTGACCCAGGCGAGGAAGGATTCTCTTCAAAAAGAAATAGAAAGACTCACTGCAGAAACCACCGCCTCGGAATCAGAGCTTGAAAGCCTATCCATTCGCGAAGCTGAAAGCAGGCAATTAAAAGATTCTCTCGAGCAGGAACTCACTGCACTGCTGGAAGAAGAAGAACGACTCAAGAACGAGGTGCACCGTCTGGAGGATGAACTTCGTCAATCCAATGAAATAGTCATGGCGACTTCAAGAAAGCTTGATGCACGCCAGAATGAATTCAATCTCACCAAGAGCCTTGTAGAGAATCTGGAAGGTTATCCCGAATCGTTGCGCTACCTCCGCAAGAATGCCCAGGCTGGTTTCCGCGCACCGCTTTTCTCAGAAATACTTAGTTGTCGCCCCGAATTCAAAACCGCCCTTGAGAACTACCTCGACCCATTCATGAACTACTTCGTGATAGAGGACGTCGAGGAAGGAAGCAAAGCCGTGAACCTGCTCGCAGAGGCCTCGAAAGGACGCGCGAATTTCTTCATCCTGAAGAATTTTGAAACCGCCTCCCCCACTCTGGATCCGGTCACTAACTGCGTACCTGCGTTCGACATTTTGGATGTCGAGGAAAAATACCGTGGCCTTTGTGCACATCTGCTGCGCAACGTTTATCGTCACGGATGAACAGGACAAGACGCCATGGTTGCAAACTGAAAACAAATCCTCCGTATTCATTTCCCAGAATGGCAAATACTGCAAGAGCCGTCATACGCTCTCCGGGGGGTCAGTCGGACTTTTTGACGGAAAACGCATCGGTCGTGCAAAGCATCTGGAAACACTTTCCAAAGAAATCGAGACACTTACCCAAGAGCTCGAACTGCACAAAGGCCGCCACGACCAGTTGCAACAATCCTTGATCGACAACCGACGTAAGCGCGAACAGACCACCGGTCAGCGTAATACGACCCAGCAGGAACTGCAACGTTCAGTACAGTCTCACACTACGCTTCATAACAAGACCGAGCATCTTCAGTCCGGAATCGCCAACAATAAGGGTATTCTCGAAGGACTGCAAGATCAGCTCGCATCGATAGACGCGGTGCTGGAAGAGGACAATCTGAGCCACCATGAGCGCGCAGCCTTGCTACGCAGCCAATTCGACGAAGTGACTGCGAATATCGAAGGGCTTCAGAGCACCTTCAATACACTCAACGAGCAGGTGAATACACGCAGTGGCGAATACAACCAGCACCATATCCTGTGCATACAGCAGCAAAACAAGCTCGCGAATACGATCCGCGATCTCGCCTATAAGAACAATCTGCTGGAGTCGCTTCAGAACAATATTTCAAACAATTCAGCTGAATTGGAAGTCGTCCAGAACGACGTCAGAGACTTGGTCACCTCCTCCTCAGAATTCGACGCCTACCTCTTGGAGCTATATGCCGAGAAGGATATCATGGACCAGGAAGTCGCGTTTATTGAAACGGATTATTATTCCTCACGTGGCGACCTCGAGCAACTGGAAAACACCATCCGTACAACCCGTCACCAGCGCGAGCAGTGCGAGCAACTGGCACAGGCCATCAAGGACCGTACGATGGAATTACGCATCCAATTGAACTCGTTGAAAGAGCGCCTGAATGTCGAATTCGGAATCGACATCAATGATATCCTTGAGCGTGAACCGTCAGCCGAATGGAAAGAGGAGGATTTGCGCGAGAAGGTAAACAAGCAAAAGAACCAGCTTGACAATTACGGCCCTATCAATCCAATGGCCATCGAGGCTTATACGGAAATCAGTGAACGTCACGGTTTCATTACCACTCAGAAAGACGACCTGATAAAAGCGAAAGAATCGTTGTTGCAGACGATTGAAGAGATCGAGAAGACTGCGAAGGAGAACTTCATGACAGCCTTCCATCAGATCCGTGAGAACTTCATTCACGTATTCCGTTCGCTGTTCACGGAAGATGACGACTGCGACCTCGTCTTATTGAACCCCGAAAATCCAACCGAGAGCGACGTCCAGATCATCGCGAAACCGAAAGGCAAACGCCCTCTATCCATTTCACAGCTTTCAGGTGGAGAAAAGACATTGACTGCAACCGCCTTGCTTTTTGGAATATACCTCATCAAACCCGCCCCCTTCTGCATATTCGATGAGGTTGACGCGCCGCTGGACGACGCCAACATCGACAAGTTCAACAACATCATCAAAAAATTCTCGAAAGACTCTCAGTTCATCATCATCACGCACAACAAGCGCACTATGGCCGCTAC
>JBJSZR010000364.1:0-6713 GCA_046090385.1 Bacteroidota bacterium | reverse complement strand
ATTACACCATTCACTGTCAACCAATACCAGTGTCTTACGGCTCTTTTTGAAATCCGGATTGAAAAAGATCTTCGGATCCGTCCATTTCAATTTCGCCATCTGATCGGCATTGGTCGAATCAAAAAATGCTTTTTCGTATTGTACACGGAAATCATCGAAGTTGCAGTTCCGGGAGGCGTTCTCCAACATGAAAATAAGGATGGGTTCGATCTTGCGTGTTTCAAGATAACCGGCTGCACTGAGACTGAGGTTGAATTTGTTCTTTTCAGCGTCGTAGCCATTGAGAAAAATGGTGCTTGGATAAGACAATTTTCCCTGAAGCATTTCCACTGCAAACTGATGCGGACGACGAGGTTCCGGTGCAGTAGGGACATATGTCTTACCAAGGTATTCAATCGTATCCTTTCCTTCAGCATCGAACTTCACCGGATAAAAATTCGAATTGATGTACTGAGCCAGCCCTGGATCTGCATACGTGGTCTTCATCATATGCTTACACCATCCACACCAATCTGTATAAAAATCGAGGATGATCGGTCTGGGCGCCGTTTTCACCTTCTGCATGGCTTCCTGCAAAGTCATCCATTTTACCAGGCTACCAGACTCGTCCGGCTGAGCCTGGATTGAAATCGAGAACCATATGAAGAGGAAAGGAAGGAATTTCTTAAGCATGGGGGATTTGAAAGCAACTACAATTTACAATTATTAGGCCGTTTATTCAAAAACTCGTCATTCAATCAAGAAACGACGGGAAATAACGCCATTGGACTCTGGCGATTCGACCAGTAGGCAATAAATTCCGGCATGTAACAGTGATACATCCAGCATCACCTTGCCTGAGACATCGCGACGTTCCTCCAATAACCGACCGTTCATATCGGTAAGACGAAGCACCAGCTGCCTGAATCCTTTCACCTGGCTTACATCCACCGTAAGCAGGTCATTAGCAGGATTGGGATAAAGTGTGATTTTCTCGACTATGGTCGGATCATTGAATCCGGTGAAAAGCCGTATGTCTTCGATATTTGACATGGATGTCGTGAACGACCTTACCGGAGTGCAAACCAAAGGCGTCAACCATGAGACATCGATACGATATCTGGCATCGGGGTAATTCAAATAATCAGGGTCGTTGAATGATAACGTGTTACCTGCGACTGTTTGGATAAGGACGAAGTTCCCATTTCCTGCATCATCCCGATAAATTCGATAAGCGGCAACTGCACCTGCAAAAGTGTCGATGCGGTAGGGAGTCCATTCGAAATCACCTGCACCGAGATATTGTAGACGGATTGTGCCATGGCTGACAGACTTGTTACCAATCACGCCGCATTCATCTTTTACGGCGATCTTGTAATCATAGGTCATGGAATCCACATCAGCAGTGGTATCGGTGAAAACGCTGAGTGCTGAAAAATCCAATGCTCCTACACGGGAAAACCATCCTCCGGGAACCGCTCTGAAAATGACGAAGCTGTCAACAAATGCGACCGGTATGTTCTTATCGAATACTATCTGTACGTCTTTTGATAGTGTATCAACGGTAATCAGACAGATTTCCACATCGGGTACAAAGGCACATTCAGCAAGTCTGGAAACAGTCATCTTGCCTGAGTTGGTTGTGATATTGAATGTGTCAGGACCGAAAATACCGTAACTGGTAAAACTACCGGTCACATGCACGCCACACAAGGAATCGTTTGCCATTCCTGCAAAAGTAGTCCCCCTGGCAGGAAAAGAATGTATGTGATTGCCTGCACTGTCATATTTGGCGATATACAGATTGCCTCCCGTAAGTGTATCACGATTGAAGATGCAAGAGCCGAAAAAACTGCCGGCAATGTAAACGGTTCCTGATGTGTCAACGATTACGGCATTCGAACCCTCGCTTGAAAAATTACTACCCGCATGACGCGACCACTTATAGTCGCCTGCTGTATCGTATTTACAAAGCAGGATGTCGTTTGCTCCATAAGAGCGGAGAGTATCCAATGGGAAATAACAACTGTCGAAAAATGTTCCGGTCAAATAGACCCCGCCACGGAAATCGGTGGCAATTGAAGTCGGTGATGCGGAACTTACGCACGGGATATTTCGCACCCATGACAATGTGCCGGAGGACTCATAACGGGCTATGACTGTGCCTACACCCGTTCCGCTACTGAGTGTATCACTGCCGTAAATGGAATGTTGTTGATAATAAGCCGTGAGGTACAAATCACCGTTATTACCACAAGTGATCTGCGCAGGCTGATCAGTGCTTGATCCCCCCTCTCGTTCAGCCCAGATGATTTGACCGTTGGAATCAAAACGGGCCAGGAAAACGTCGCTGGCTGTTCCGGTTCCGGCCAAGGTGTCATTGCCAAGAATCGTGCTCTGAAAGAAATAACCAGTCATGAAAAGTCCACCTGACGGATCTGAAGCAATACTCGAAGCGGCCTCCTGCGATGGACCACCGTAGGTGTTCGCCCACATCAATTGACCGGCTGTATCATATTTTACAACGAAAAGATCATAACCGCCTCCCGTAGTAAGCGTATCAGCACCGAAAATAGTGGTGTCAAGGAATGTTCCGAAGATGTAAATATCTCCTGGCATGTCTTTAGCGACGGCTACAGAGAAGATAACGTTCCTTCCGGATGACTGTCGCGCCCAAACGGGTTGACCCAACGAATCGAACTTGGCGAGAAAGGCATTGTTGCTCTGCGATTGCAGCGTATCGGAGCCGAAAACAGTAAATCCACGGAACGTCCCCGTCACGTAAGTGTTGCCTAAGCCATCGGCTATGATGGAATATGGCCGTTCGGCTGTAGTGCTGACCGGTGTGGTGGTCCAAAGGAACCGGGATCCGGGTTGAGCCAAGGCGGAAGAACAAAGGACAGAAATTAGAAGTACTAAACGCATCATGTAGATTTGAAACTGTTTTACAGGTAAAAAAACTCAATTCTGACGACTTAGCAATACAAAGTCAGAACTATCAGTCAACGGAGATTCGAACACTCCGTTTGATTTTTTGCAACCGGATATCCATTACAAGTCGGCGTAGCTTGATACATTTTTTACGGATATGCTTAGTAAATTTGAATCGAATCCGGCATAGCACGGCGCATGAACATGATCGAAAAATTCCTTTTGAATGATATCACGTTGGTGAATGATGGTCGTGTTTTCATGACCGATGTGCTGATCGCTAATGGTATGATTGAAAAAATAGGTTCTGGTCTGGATGAACCTGGTGCAAGGCTAATCAATGGAACCGGTAAACTCCTGCTACCGGGCATTATCGACGGACAGGTGCATTTCAGAGAGCCAGGTCTTACACACAAGGGAGATCTCTACACCGAAAGTAAAGCAGCCGTAGCAGGCGGTGTGACTTCGTTCATCGACATGCCGAACACCGTGCCCAATGTACTGACCCCAGAAATCCTACAAGAAAAATATCGGCTTGCTTCTGAAAAATCGCTCGCTAATTTCGGATTCTTTATGGGAGTCAATGGCGACAATATTGCAGAAGTCAGCAAAATGGACACTTCAAAGTTGCTGGGTGTCTCCGACGACGGACTGTATTTCACCAAAAAGGGAAATCTATTGGCGGATAATCCCGTAACTATGGAGCTGTTGTTTTCCACTTGCAAATCGATCATCGCCATCCACTCGGAAAAAGAACAGATCATCGAGGAAAATGAAACTGTCTTCCGGAATAAATACAAAGAGGACGTACCCTTCTCATGCCACCCGTTGATCAGAAGTGAGAGAGCATGTTACGAATCCACAGAGCGGGCAATCGGACTCGCTGTCAAACATAAGGCAAGATTGCACATACTGCACCTGACCACAGAAGCAGAAACACTTCTGTTTCGAAATGACATTCCTTTGAGTAAAAAGAGAATAACTTCTGAAGTATCTGTGCATCATCTGTGGTTCTCAGATAAGGATTATGAACGGTTAGGAGCACTCATAAAATGGAATCCGGCCATTAAGACTGAAAAAGACCGGGCAGGACTTATGAGGGCCTTGTTGGACGACCGAATTGATATCATTACGACCGATCACGCTCCTCATACCATGGCTGAAAAGCAACGAACTTACTTCCAGTCGATGTCCGGTGCACCGATGGTACAACACTCGCTGCATGTGATGCTCGAGTTTTTCAGGCAAGGCATCATTTCATTGGAAAAAATAGTAGAGAAGATGTGCCACAATCCTGCCATACTCTACCGAATCGATAAGCGAGGGTTCATACGGGAAGGATATCATGCAGACCTTGCCATCGTTGACCTGAACTCTACTTGGATCGTCAAAAAAGAAAATCTCCTCTACAAATGCGGATGGTCGCCGCTGGAAGGAACTACTTTTCATAGCAAGATCACTCATACGTTTGTAAACGGCAATCTGGTTTACGAGAACGGTGTGTTTAATGAAACTGAAAAAGGTCACCCGCTTGAAAAAATACATGAATCGGTCGACGAGGTGGTTCATTGATTTGCCTCCTGGATTATCGATTCATAATCATAAGAAATAAAACATGACTGAAATCCTCATACCACTTGTCTCCCTGATTGCACTTGAGGTGATCCTGGGCATCGACAACATCATCTTCATTTCGATTCTTGCGGATAAGTTACCGGAGAATCAGCGTAACCGCCTTCGCGTGACAGGCATCGGATTAGCGATGGTAATGCGGTTAGGCTTGCTGGCATTCATCTCATGGATCATGAAATTGGACACCACCCTGTTCCGCTTATTTGACATCGACTTTTCCGGGAAAGGAATCATTCTGATAGTCGGAGGTGTATTCCTGATCTATAAAAGCACTCGTGAAATATATCTGAAAACAGAAGCTCACGAGGAAGGTCCTCGTTTACCGGTCACAGTAAGCTTCAGCAGGATGTTGTCTGAAGTGATTGTGCTCGATCTCGTATTTTCCATCGACTCCATCATAACAGCTGTGGGTATGGTTCAAGAGCTTTGGGTCATGTACGCAGCTGTTATAATCACCGTAGTGATCATGCTGATTGCATCAAAACCCATCAGCGACTTCATCCGTAAGCATCCGTCTTTCAAGATCCTTGCATTATGTTTCCTCATGATGATCGGCGTATCGCTTATGGCAGAAGGGCTTCGCTTCGAAATTCCAAAAGGCTACATCTACTTCTCTATGGCCTTCGCCTTTTTAGTGGATGTGATTCAGATGAAAACGTTGAAAAAATAATAGTATTACGAATGATGGTCATTAAACCGGACGCAAGTAACCTTTGTACCCATTGACATTCAAAATTCCATTCAAATGAAAAAACTGATACTGCTCCAAATCACTCTGCTTTTATTTTCCTGCGTCAAGGCGCAGTCAATTACATGCTCTGATTTCACCATCACTGATTTCGGACCCAACCCTTGGGACTCCACTCAATATGTGATCAGTATCCAGTTCAGTGGAGGACCGTTCGACCAGATCAATTATCCGTTAATATCAGCAGTAATCGACAGTAACGGCGATACGGTAGCCACTGGTGGACTTTTCTTTTTCGGTCAGCTAGGCGGAACCACTCAGGATTATCCGGTAACGCCAAGCGGAAATATGAACCTCACACAGTTCAGTGTAGTGTTCTCTTACGGCACGTTTAACGGCACGAACGACACGTGTATCTTGTTCTATCCTGATGCTCTGTCGAGCGTCCATGAATCGATATCAGAGGAATCAGCTTTTTCAATCGGCCCAAATCCTGCTGCCGACAGAATCACCCTTTTGTCGAAAATCTCCGCGCTCGGTGCCGGATACCTGATTTATGATTATGCTGGAAAAAAAATGCTGGAAGGATTCGTCCGTTCACTTAACGAGGAAATCGATTTGTCCAGCCTTACGAACGGCGTGTATCAGATCGTGTTTACAGATCAGACATCCAAATCGATCAGATTCATTAAGAATCAATAAGGTGGTAGTATCGTATAGATCAATTATCGGTCCGTCAAATCAATTCAATGAAATCTTACAAATTCTGTCAAAGTTGTGGCTTCCCTTTGAAAAAAGACAAAAAAGGTGGCGGCTCCGAGAAAGACGGATCCATCAGTGACAAGTATTGTTCGATGTGTTACGATGACGGCGCATTCCTTTCGCCTCCTGAAATCGATTCCGCAGAAAAATTCCAGAAATACTGCATCCAGGAAATGAAAAAGTCAGGAATGAACAGCGTCTTCGCCTGGCTGGCTACAAGGCAGATTCCTAAGTTGGAACGTTGGAAGCGTTAATATGCCATGAAGACATCGGATGGATGAGCTTCACCGGATCACCACCTTCTCTGCATGTGTACCGGTAACTGAACCGTTGAGTTGCAGATAGTAGGTGCCAGCTGCAACCGTCGCATCATAATTCCGGATATGATCTCCAGGGCCAAGTCGGCTTTCCTCAAATAATTTCACGACACTTCCTCTGATGTCCACCAACCGGATGGACATCATCTGTGCGCTTTCCAATGTGAACTTAACCGTGAAGCCACCACTTGAGGGATTCGGGTAGGTAGAAACATCTGACAAATACGGATCAGGGGTGGCGAGGGAAGATGTGATCGTATCCGTAATGAACATGGAATACATTCCTGAACCATGCGTGCCGATAGCTACAAAACCATCACTCGTTCTCACATCCATCATATCCACAACGATGTTTCCTATCGCAGATGCTCCGATATCGGTCCAAATGGTACCTGTTCCGTTCA
>JBJSZR010000363.1:0-5706 GCA_046090385.1 Bacteroidota bacterium | reverse complement strand
AATCAACCGGCTTCAGCTGAACCGTATCAATCTTCTGCAAAGTCAACAACAATATACTCTGCGTACGGTCATCAACAGCGATTTCGAAGGCGACGAAATCGACAATCTTGAAGGGAAACTGGAGTTCTCCGATGTTTTCCTACAGGTCGATCAGAAGATGTATCACTTGACCTCCGTATTGATGAATGCACAGAATCTGCCTGATAAGAGAAGAAGTATCCGGTTGAGTTCCGATTTGATTGATGCTGATCTGGAAGGCTCATTTGAGTTGGAAGCGTTACCTATTACTTTCAAAGAAATCATTCCCCGATTTCTGCCTAATGTATTGCTTCCAGTGAGTGGAGAATTGAAGCCCCAGGATTTCAATTTCAATATCCACTTCAAAAACACGTCTCTGTTGACGGAGAATTACCTTCCTGACCTTATTATCGATCCTGAAACACGGCTTGTCGGGTCGATCAAAGGACAGGACCGTTTTTTCGATATCCGCGTCACTTCGCCCGCCATCAGTTATGGAAGTTCCAAGTGGATAGGAATGAAAACGACCTTAGCAACTGTCGATAATCACATGTCAATCGATCTATATGCAGATACGATGTACTACTCTTCCGACGGATTCATACCGTTTTGTTCCTTGAAAGGCAAGGCTGCTTCAAACGAGATTGATTTCAGGCTCATGTTGGCCAATGAGGAAACTCAATCAAGCCGACTTGACTGGAAGGGGCATATGTTTTTCAGAGGCTATGATGATTTCGATCTGTTGATCGATTCCTCAGGAATAATGATTGAAAATCTTCCCTGGCAACTCGATCCTGGCAATATGATCACCTATGATAGTACTGGTGTCAAGATACGTAACGTGGCGATACATCATGAGGCTGAACGTATTGGAGTCCAAGGCAAAATTTCCAAGGATCCTCAGGACGAATTGTTGATTGACTTGAAATCATTCATCATCAATCATATCAATCCTGCAATCAGTTCAACCGGTTTCAGTGTCGGGGGTGTATTGAGCGGATCGGCCAGACTTTCGGAGTTATACACATCCACTGTCCTGAAAAGCGACCTTGATATCGAGCGCTTCGTCATCAATGGGGATACACTTGGAAGTCTGAGTCTTACAACCGGATATGAAAGTGGAGCAGGCTCGATCCTAATAGAGGCCGAAGTCATCAACGGTTCAGCAAAAACCGCACGGTTGGAAGGAAAATTGAAATTACGCGATAAGGAAGACGCTCTTGATTTCAGGCTGACTACTGATAATTTCTATTTGCATCCTCTTGAAAAATTCGCAGACAGCATAATTACGGATCTCAGAGGTAAGGTTTCTGCGGAACTCACTATAAAAGGATCATTGGAACAGCCGGAAGTTGATGGCTACCTTGATCTGCGCAAGGTCTCTGCAAATGTCACTTATCTGAATACTCGTTATAACCTCACTTCGAAAGTCAGGATAAAAAATGGTTACTTCGACTTGAATGGTGTACGGATTTTCGATCAGTTCGGACATTATGCGGATGTGACAGGCGGCATTTCACACAAGTTTTTCTCCGATTTCAAACTGGATGTGACTGTTGATGCCAAGAATCTGGAAGCCTTGAACACGGATGTCTTGCAGAACAATTATTATTACGGAAAAGCGTATGTCACCGGGCGAGTCTCATTTGTCGGACCCATCGAAACCATCAGGATGACAACAAATCTCAGTCCTGATAAGAACACCAAAATCAATATTCCCTTCAATACGGCTACCGAAGTTTCTGTCTCTGATTTCATTACTTTCATCAGTGGGCGTTCAAAAAGTGAAAATGAAAGAGCCGAACCGATCAAGGAACTCGGCGGATTCAGCATGGTTATGAACTTGGATATGAATCCTAATGCAGAAATAAATTTGATTTTTGACGAGAAGATCGGTGATGTGATCACGGGTAATGGAAGTGGCAGTCTGAAATTGGAATTGACCGAAGATGGAATGTTCAGAATGGGTGGGACCTTTTCCATTGAAAAAGGAACCTACCTTTTCACTCTTCAAAACATCATGAATAAGAGATTTAATATAGACCAAGGAGGTACTGTCACATGGGTAGGCGATCCCTACAGCGCACGGATCGATATGTCTGCGGTGTACACTACCAGCACAGCCTCACTGGTCAACTTGCTTCAGGATTCTTCTTTTCAAAGAAGGGTGAATGTCAATTGCAGGCTGAACCTGTCTGGAGCTCTGATGAATCCCTCCATCAGTTATGATATCGGCATTCAAAACCAGGATGCAACGTTGGAAAGTATGGTCAGGACCGTATTGAATTCTGAACAGGAAATCAACCGTCAGATGTTCGGACTTTTGGTATTCAATCAATTCCTTCCACCTTCCACAAGCACCGCGTCAGCAGCAAGATTGGATGTAGGCGCCGGCACCGTAGCAAGTGCCAGTGAGATGCTCAGTAATCAGGTAAGTAACTGGCTTTCCCAATTGAGTAACGATGTCAATATTGGATTCAATTATCGGGCAAAAGATTCATACAGTAATGAGGAAGTTCGGCTGATGTTTTCAAAAACCTTGTTCAATAGCCGTTTATTGGTCGAAACGAATGTGGGAGTCACCGGCAACACGGTGGCTAATGCAAGCGTATCCAACTCGTCGAACGCCAACTCACTTGTCGGGGAGTTTTTCACAGAATACAAGGTCAGTGATGACGGACGTTTCAGGTTGAAGGCTTACAACAGGAGCAATTCCGATGACCTCATCAACTTCAATGCTCCATATACCCAGGGATTCGGCCTTTCTTTCAGACAGGACTTCGACAATTGGTACGATCTTCGGCAACGAATGAAACGAAAGGAGAAGAAAATAATGTATTTGGAGCCATTACCCGATGACCAACAATGAAAAACCCGGCGCTAGGCCGGGTTTTCCGTTTCGGCGGGTCAAGCCGAAATGTTCATCATATGTGTTTTCTGTTTTGAGGTTTATATTTCAAACATACGACAACAGGGAAGTGCGTGTTAGTGAAATGCAGGTTTTTCTTACAGAGTTGAATTTTCTTGTTGGGAGATTGAAGGCCTGTGAAAAAGCAGAAAGCTGTGAGCCTTACGGGGCTTACAGCTTTCGAGGATAACCTTACGGGGTTACTGGATTACCTTTCGCAAACGCGGGTTTGTGAGGTGATTGATTACTCTAATTTACTGTGGTCAAAACCTGCGTGTTCTCAGTTCTTGTCGAAAATCTCAATTGTAATATTCAGCCAGAAAATAATTTGAAATGCGATGTAGGAGCATCTCTCTGTGCTGATTTACTGTTTTTTCTTGTTTCACTCGCTGTAAGAAACGCCCTTGAATCTGGAATATCGCAGAATTTCAGCTGAAAAACAGTCACCGAGCGAACTTTCGTACCTTTGTGCTTGTTCTGAAACCATGAAACTCCACACTATTGAAGAGGCGTTGGATGATTTGCGTAATGGCAAGGTCATAATCGTTGTTGACGATGAAAACAGGGAGAATGAGGGAGACTTCATCACCTCCGCCGAGAATGTGACTCCTGAAGTCATCAACTTCATGGCCACTCATGGAAGAGGACTGATCTGTGCCGCACTTACTGAAAAGCGCTGTGAGGAACTAGGTCTTCCACTGATGGTGAGTCATAACACCGCCTCGCATGAAACTCAATTCACGATTTCTGTCGATTTGATAGCTCCCGGAATAAGCACAGGCATCTCGGCAAGCGACCGTTCAAGGACGATCAGAGCGCTCATCCATCCTGAGACTCGCGCAGAAGATCTTGCCCGTCCCGGTCATATTTTCCCGCTTCGTGCAAAAAACGGAGGAGTACTGCGTCGAACAGGGCATACCGAAGCCACCGTCGATCTGTCCAGATTGGCTGGATTCTCTCCGGCAGGCGTGCTCGTAGAGATCATGAATGAAGATGGGAGTATGGCAAGACTTCCGGATCTTTTCAATATCGCTGAAAAGTTCGATCTGAAAATCGTTTCCATCGAAGACCTGATAAAGTATCGTTTGGCAAATGAATCACTGATAGAACGCGAAGTGGATGTCAAGTTGCCAACGGAGTGGGGCGATTTCCAGCTTCATGCATACCGTCAGAAAAACACCAATCAAGAACATCTTGCACTTGTCAAGGGTGCTTGGAATGAAGGTGAACCGGTTCTTGTACGCGTTCATTCGAGTTGTCTGACCGGCGATATTTTCAGCTCGTGTCGTTGCGATTGTGGTCCGCAGCTTCACAAATCCATGCAGATGATCAATCAGGCTGGAAAAGGGGTGATCGTATATATGAATCAGGAGGGAAGAGGTATCGGATTGTTAAACAAGCTGAAGGCGTATAAGTTGCAGGAAAACGGACTTGATACGGTCGAAGCGAATATCGAATTGGGATTCGGCATGGATGAAAGGGATTATGGTGTAGGTGCTCAGATCTTACGCGATCTTCGCGTCACCAAAATGAAGCTTATGACGAACAATCCTCGTAAGCGAGCCGGTTTGATCGGATACGGTTTGGAAATCACCGAGGTCGTACCTATCGAGGTCGCTTCAAACAAGCACAATGAATCCTATCTTGCAACCAAGCGCGATAAAATGGGGCATACCATTAAGCTTGATAGCTGATCGGCTTTGCGATTGATTTCAGGAATCCGACCAGCTTCGGACCGATTGATGTCTCGGAGAATTTTTCACAGACCATCAATCTTGCCTGCTCTCCGATTCTGTATGCCATTTCTGGATCTTTCATACATGCCTCGGTTTTTTCAAGAAAGGCATGCTCATCGTCAGCGATGAGTATATCCTTCCCATCTGTTGCCGGTATCCCTTCGGAACCTGTGCTGGTACTGATGATAGTCTTTCCCAATGCCATTCCTTGCAATATCTTCACGCGCATTCCACTACCTGAAAGTAACGGGACGATCATGATCTGCTTGTCTTTCATGTATGACAATGAGTCGTCAACAGTGCCGGCAAAATAGATATTTCCGGCATCCTTTCGCACCAGTCGTTCAGGAAAAGAACGACCGGCCAAATGAAGCTCTAGCGATGGAAAATGCTTTCCGATATTCTCCCAGCAATTGTCCAGAAACCATTCAACCGCTTCAACATTCGGCATCCAGTCCATCGAACCAAGATGGAATAATCTCAATGGTTCATTCGTATTTATCTGTGAATGGAACTTATCAGTATCAATAGTAAGGGGAAGTGTGAAATGCTTTGCATAAGCTGCGATTGATTCATAATAACGTGCATCAATATCGGTGATGGGTAAAAATCCATCTACCATTTCGCCCATCCGATCCTCTATGTTTTTAATCCTTCCTGCCAAAAAGTTCAGATAAAACCTGCGTAACGGATTTCCAGTTCCATCCGCAAGACTTTTCCAAATGACCTGCTCCACATTATGTGCCCGAAGCAATACAGCCGAATTGCATGTTTTCCTAATGACCGGAATGTAAGGGGTAGTAAAGAGTGATTCAAGAATTATCACATCGAATTTCTTCAACGAAAGAAGGGAAGCCAACGCCTCCTCAGCACCTTTGTCAAAGAACCGGACCACATTGTAAGATTCATCCTTCCTGAAAAAATTCAACGCTGCATCTTTGATACGTATGGAGGTATCGATGGGATAAGTCACGATAGATTGTCGAATCCTCAACGACTCCGGTAGGCGGTCCTCATTGATCCGATGCTTTTTGGTGTTCAGTG
>JBJSZR010000362.1:0-2130 GCA_046090385.1 Bacteroidota bacterium | reverse complement strand
TTGGAAAAAAACGACGAGGTCCGCACCGGTGATCTTGCCTTTTTCAAGAATTCTGACGGTAAAATCGTGCATGTAGGAATTGTGCTGCAACAGGGACAAATAATTCATGCAAGTGGCGAAGTCCGTGTCGATAGCCTCGATCAGGAGGGGATTTTCAATAACAGTACGGGTAAGTATTCACACCGTCTCGATAGCCTTCGCCGCTATTTCTGAGACATGAAAAAACAAATGATGAGAAAGATGATCATGGCTGCGACAATGGTCGCACTGCAACTGTCGATGGGCTTTGATTCACAATCACAGACCGCCACTCAAAAGTGGGCACTTGGTTTTCACGGAGGGTTGATGGAACCCAACACTTCGCTTGGCAACGAATTTTTTGGGCTTAAAGCGGACAAAAACACATTGAGTCTGGGAATTTCACTTCAACATTACATCACACCATCCTTCGACCTTGGGATCTATGGTGTTCAGGGACGGCCATCACAAACTGCGATTTCTGGAACTTATGATAACGACATTCTTTTTCTCGACCTGAGAGCAAAATACAAGTTCAACAATGGTATTATATTAGATGAAGACAGCCGTTGGGCTCCTTATCTGCAAGCAGGTGCAGGAATCACCCGACTGAATATCGACGCAGACGGGCCAAATGGTTACAGCATCAATGAAAGTCGCGGAGGGAATGATATCTATGGCGGGTTGGGAGTCCGTTACAGGCTATCGAATTCTTTTTCTCTCAACTTCGAATCTGGCGTCCATTTCCCCACCGAGAAGGAATTGGATGCTAATGCAGATAATACAGGCACGGTAGGCGCCGGTTTCTTGGCCGGCAAGAAAGACAAGTTCATGGTACATTCTCTATCTCTTGTCATCCTTATCGGAAGCGCTCTGGATACAGATAAAGATGGTGTACAGGATAAGTTGGATAAATGCCCGGGTACGCCATCGGGTGTCGGTGTTGACCGAGATGGCTGTCCGCTCGATCAGGATCGTGACGGCGTATATGATTATCAGGATGATTGTGTTCGGGATCCGGGAGTCGCTGAACTTAAAGGATGCCCCGACCGTGACGGCGATGGTATAGGTGATAAGGAAGACCGATGCCCTGACCAAAAAGGAATCTTTTCATTGAAAGGATGTCCTGATACGGATACGGATGGAGTCGCCGATCTGGATGACAAATGTAAGGACACCAAAGCCGGCTATAAGGTGGATGCCAGTGGTTGCCCGAAAGACGATGATAAGGACGGACTGGTGAATGAGGAAGATGAATGCCCTGAAGAAAAAGGTACTGCAATATCCAGAGGGTGTCCGGATCGTGACGGTGACGGCATCGCTGATAAATCTGATAAATGCCCGGATGTGAAAGGCATTGTAGCGAATAAGGGTTGTCCTGAAATCGCCGTCGAAGTGGTCAACGAACTTGAAAAGGTTGCTGATAATATCTTCTTCGATTTCGGAAGCGACCGATTGACCCCCGGATCAAAGACACGTTTGAACGACCTTATCACGATCCTTTCCAATTACAAAGAAGCCACGCTCGTAATAGAAGGACATACCGACAATGTCGGTGATGCGACCTCCAACATGGCACTCTCGCAAAAGCGATGCGAAGCCGTTAAACAGTACCTGATCAGTAAAGGTATCACGGCAAATAGACTTTTAGCAGCCGGATATGGCGATACACGACCTGTCTCAGACAATAAAACCGAATCTGGTCGTGCAAAGAACCGTCGTGTAGAAATGAGATTGGAGTATTGATCGTGTAACAGATAAAGATCAAGAATTCAGAGGGACTTGAATTTCAGTAGTACATAGAAATGATGCAAGCTATCCAAATCTTGGATTCTGAACTTAGACGCTGAATCTTGAATGCTGAATTTTGAGTTTTGATAATCCTGACTATTAATTGAGCTTCCATTTTGTCTGATTTTTCTTTTTGCGACTGACATATTGGCAAGAAAAAAGTCGAAAAATGAATTGGCAATTTTTTTGACCATTTCGTGGTGTAACGTTAAACGATTACAACATGAACCTGGACAAATTCACCATCAAAGCACAGGAGGCCATACAACAGGCGCAACAGATCGCCATGGCTTCCGAACATCAATCCATCGAAACGCAACA
>JBJSZR010000361.1:0-1548 GCA_046090385.1 Bacteroidota bacterium | reverse complement strand
TGAAACCGAAGGGGTTGTTTCGGACTGGCTTCACATTGAAGAAATCATTCCAAACCCTAGGGGAATCCCAACCATCACTGTTCCTGTCGCTTCCATTATGGTTACCGATTACGAAAAGACCGCCTCCATTCTGAACGAAGCTCATCATCGCGCTTTTCTGGGCCGGGGTAAATGGAATGTTAGGTTCGCAAACGATGAATACCTTGTAATTGCTCAGATCTTGAACGTTGGTGGTTACACCATATGTGATTTGTCCGTTGAAAGGGAGTGTCTCGATGGTGTAACCGCGACGCACCAGGTCAATGGCCCAATTCGATAGTCCGCCTTTCCAGTAAGTTTCAGCGGTTGTAGCAGTGATACCCGTCTGTGCGTTTGTTGGTATCCTCTGAGGATTGGCTTCATTTCCTGAACCGACCAACATAGCACCGCCCGAACCTGCACCTATGTTATACAAATCAGCATCTACAACCCAATCAGCATTTCCGGCCATCTGGGCTTTGGTAGCATCGAATAGTACTTTTACTTGAGCACTTGAAAATGAAAATACGAATAGGAACAAAATGAATAGCGCAGACTTTTTCATGGAATAAAAATAACCATTTTGAGCTTGAATCCCAAACCTGTCATTTCAAGCTGGGATTCTGATAGAACTCCCTGATCATCAACGAATCATGGCGATAAATATCATCCCTGAAACAAACCCTTCCCATAGAATCAGCCCAGGCAGTGAAATACAGGATAAATACCGGCCATTTGGTCTTCAAATCGATCACTTTTTCTCTGCCGGTTGCCAACGTATCCGTGATGTCCTGCGGAGTCCAAGCAGTGTCGCACTCAAGTACCTTGTATAGCAACCTTTCAGGGTTGGAAATCCGGACACAGCCGTGACTGAATGCTCTTTCGCGAAGCGAAAAAAGCTGCCGGGAAGGTGTATCATGTAAATACATATCGAAATTATTCGGAAAGAGGAATTTCATTCTACCCAAGGCATTCCAAGTGCCAGGTTGTTGACGAATAGCGTATGGGAAAGAAGTTGGATTGACGGTTTTCCAATTTACAGGAGCAGTAACCAGTTCCAAAGGGTTTCCAGGCTTTACCACCTCATAGTGATTACGTTGCAGGAAGCCGGGATCGCGCTTTAAACGAGGCAAAAGTTCATTTTTCAGGATCTTGAAGGGAACATTCCAATACGGGTTGAGAACAACCCGACTCATTTTACCCGAAAAAATAGCCGTCTCAGAAGTCGATTTTCCGACAACAACCTCGCTGCTCCAAAGCAGTGAATCATTGGAAACCACATGCATCCTGAATTCAGGAATGTTGACCATTATATAACGTTTGGAAAATCCTTTAGGCAGCCATCTACAACGTTCAAGATTAACCAGCAACTGCAGTAATCGCACATTGGGAGGAATATCCAATTTCATCAATGTCCTTTCATCCAATACACTAGCATCACCAAGCCCATGCCTGACGCTGAAATTCCTGATGGCAAATGCAGTTGTGGCTGGTCCACAGGATGAATCAGGAAGGTCTTTCAAAAAGTAC
>JBJSZR010000360.1:0-877 GCA_046090385.1 Bacteroidota bacterium | reverse complement strand
GGGGGGGGGGGGGGAGGAGAGTAATGAAAAGGCAGGCACATATTTCACGATTGCAAATGGTGCCTGGACAAATGGAAATATCTGGTCGTTGACTATGAATGGCAGGAGTTGTAATTGCGTACCACAAGGATCTGACAATATCAATATCTCCCACACGGTGACCCTCGATAAGACCTTGACAAATGGCAATTCTTCTCTGGGTGGTTTGAGCGGTCAAATGAATATTACGGAGTCTGGAAATCTGAACGGAGGAACGGTTTTCAACATGGATGTCCTCTCGCAGGGAAATCTGATCGTATGCGGAAGGCTCACTGTAAAAAACCTTGAGTTCTTCAATGGTTCGGGTTTTTACTTTTGCACGGGATCCAATGTCACAGTCAATGGTAATTTCATCAACAGGAACAACAGTCCGAATATCATTGTTGACGGCACGGTGATCATAACCGGCAGCTTTGAAAACGGAACAGGTGCCATAATCACCGGTAACGGCGGATTCGTTATAAACAACGGCCCTGCTGTGAACGATGGTTCGCTTTTCGGATGCGTAGGCCAGTATCCATGCGGAGTCTATCCTTGCTACATCAGTTCAATGTGTGGCACCAGCACCGTGCTACCTGTTGAATGGTTATCCTTTGAAGTATCGGCAATGAATAACGGACGATTACTGAAATGGAGTACAGCGACTGAAAGCAACACTGATTTTTTCCAGGTTCAAATATCCACGGACGGGAAGGAATTTGAAACCATCGGACATCTTGCCGCTGCGGGAAATTCAAGTACTGTAAGGTCGTATGAATTTTTTGATCAGGAAACAAGAAATGGAACCTTGTACTACCGCATCCGTCAGATTGATTATGACGGACAATTCATGCTCTCC
>JBJSZR010000359.1:0-2828 GCA_046090385.1 Bacteroidota bacterium | reverse complement strand
CTTACCCTGCCAGCGCATCGCCATGGCGTTGACAGTGAAATCGCGCCCGTGCAGGTCGACGGCGAGGTCTCCGCTGCGCATGGCCGCCACATCGCAGACCAACGGCATCTTGCCTGCGGTGAAGATCAGGCGTGCTACATCACGGCCTTCGTCCAGCGGGTAGAACATCCAGCCCAGCTGATCTGCGGCGCGGCGCGCCACAGCCAGGGCGTTGCGTTCGACGAGCACGTCAAGTAGCCGGCATCCGCAAGCAACCTTTTCGACTTTGACGGGTCATAGTGATAACCGATGGATGAGTCGGGCAAAAAAGATGGAAGGCCTGGTGGAACCATACCGTAAACACCCGGAGTACCTACATTATTACGCAAGTACGTCATCATACGATCTCGATCGAAACCGTACGACAATGCTTGTCTTATCCTCAAATCAAGCAGTGGCGATCCGTTCATGACTTGCGCCGCAGAATCAACCAAAATGCCGAGGTATTCAGTGTTAAGATAGGGTTGCAATTGAAGGACGAACCGTCCTTGATGACGAGGTTGCAAGTTACCGGACGGAGTCAGCAATTCGTCTTTGAAAGAGGGGTCCAGCCCGGATAGCATATCAAGATTTCCTTTGAGGAACTCGATGAAGGCGCTTTGTTTGTCATTGATGAAACTTACCGACACTGCATCCAGATAAGGCAACCGGAGACCATTCCTGTCTTTTTCGAAATAATACTCGTTTTTATGCAAAACCAACCGCACTCCTTCTTTCCAAAAGGCCAACTTGAAAGGGCCTGTTCCGCAAGGATGACTCCTGAAATCGTGACCATATGCTTCGACTACCTCCTTTGGAACAATAGAGCAATAAGGCATAGCAAGCAGTGAAAGAAACGCCGGATTAGGAGATTTCAACCTAATCTCGATTGTTGTATCATTCAACGCTTTCACACCCGTGAGCCGACCTGTTTCATCCTGCAAAACACCTGACATGATCCAAGATCCCGGTGAGGCCAACTTGGAATCCGTAAGGCGGTTCAAAGAATATACCAAGTCATCAGCCACCAGCTTCCTACGAAATACTCCTTTGTCATTACCGACAATATGCAGTTCATTACCATTAAAATATATGTTATCACGAAGGGTGAAAACATACGTTGACCTATCCTCGGAAAGTTGCCACGACTTAGCAACTGAAGGCCGGATATTCAACTGAGAATCCAACTCAACCAACGTACTGTAGAGTTGCTGACAGATCCAAATATGAGACTGATCCTTTGAAAATGCAGGATCCAAGGTCAGGATTCCGGACGCATCATTATACCTGAAAACCGTTTTGTCGCCATCGGACTCCTCTGACTTACCGCAAGAGATTATAAGTGCGATAGAAAGCGATATTACCGATCTTAAAAGGAGTTTCTTTACCACTGCACAAAGTTATTCCCACTCACCCATTGGAAAACGGACTTCCTGGTCATTTTTTCAATCTTCTAAATTGTATTTTATTATGTTAAACAAGTCTGTATTTCTCGCGCGGCCAATAGCCATTCCTTATCTTCGCGCACTTGTTCATGCAACCTACTGTCGCATTTCACACCCTTGGCTGTAAGCTGAATTTCGCCGAAACCTCCACCCTTGCACGGCAACTGAAGGAGGGCGGTTTCAAGAAGGTGGAATTTGAAAATACGGCCGACCTATATGTCATCAATACCTGTTCTGTAACGGAAAATGCAGATAAGGAGTGCAGGCAATTGGTTCGAAAAGCACTTTCACGGAATCCGGATGCTTTCATCACCATAGTAGGCTGCTACGCGCAGTTGAAACCGGAGGAAATCTCTTCCATGGAGGGAGTCGATCTGGTGCTTGGTGCACATGAAAAGTTCAACCTGATCGGCTTTTTAGGCACCTTGAAAAAACGTACTGTCGCAGAAGTCCATTCCTGCGAAATCGAATCGCTTGATCATTTCACAGCAAGCCACTCGGCAGGCGATCGAACACGTGTTTTCCTTAAAGTACAAGACGGTTGCGATTATACATGTTCGTATTGCACCATTCCAATGGCGCGGGGCAAAAGCAGAAGTGACACGATATCAAGCATCCTGACTCAAGCCAGAAATCTGGCTTCAACCGGCACGAAAGAGATTGTCCTGACAGGAGTAAACATCGGCGACTTCGGTATCAGTCAAAAAGATGGGACAATGAAGCGAGTCGAGGATTTCCATACACTGGTTCGATATCTTGACGATGTGGATGGAATCGACAGGTTCCGTATCTCTTCCATTGAACCTAATCTTCTGACAGATGAAATAATAAGATTTGTCGCTGCATCCAGGCGATTCGTACCTCATTTCCACATCCCTTTGCAATCGGGATCAGACAAGATTCTTAAAAAGATGAGACGAAGATATCTTCGTGATCTTTATACGGACAGGGTCAAAACTATAAAGTCCATCATGCCTGATGCGTGTATCGGAGTCGATGTGATCGTAGGTTTCCCTGGAGAGGCAGAAGAGGATTTCGCAGATACTTTAGAATTCATCCAGTCGCTTGAGATTTCATATCTGCATGTCTTCACTTTTTCAGAAAGGGACGGAACAGATGCGCCAAGAATGGCGAACATGGTGCCTCATGCCATCCGTAAGGAACGAAACAAACGATTAAGGATGCTCAGCATGAAAAAGTCCCATGCGTTCCAAATGACCCAATTGGGCAAAGAATGGCCTGTACTTTTAGAGAACGAAATGAACGATGATTTGATTTACGGCCATACACCGAATTATGTGAAAGTAGGAGTTCCAGCAAAAGGATTACACCCCGGAATGTCGGTAAATACCTATCTTGAATCGG
>JBJSZR010000358.1:0-5145 GCA_046090385.1 Bacteroidota bacterium | reverse complement strand
CTGAATCATCAATGTACGGGCATCCGGTGCCGAAATATTAGCGATCTGATTCAACGGAGTGTTAGTGCCGTAATAATCAGCATGTACATTCTCCAACATAGCCGGGTTGGCGCGGCCTGCACGGATCTTGGATAATTCCATCTCCAGATGCTCAATGGATTTCTGCATGAGCGACCGGGTGTCGTTGAGGAGTTTATTGGTATCTAACATGGTGTTTAGGATTTCAGATTAGAATTCAACGAGGGTTCCGACTTGCTCACCTACCATGACTCGCAGAAGATTTCCTGGCTTGTTCATATCGAAAACTATGATGGGCAACTTGTTCTCGTTGCAGAGGGTGAAGGCTGTCATATCCATGACTTTCAAACCTTTTTCATAAACCTCATCGAAGGACACGGTGCTGTACTTTGTTGCTGTCTTATCCTTCTCAGGATCGGCTGTATAGATTCCGTCAACCCGTGTCCCTTTCAATATAACCTCCGCCTCGATTTCAATTGCACGCAGAGACGCCGCAGTATCAGTGGTGAAGTAAGGATTTCCGGTACCTGCACCGAAGATGACGACTCGACCTTTTTCCAGGTGGCGGATGGCTCGACGGCGTATATAAGGCTCGCAGATCTGCTCCATCTTGATGGCGGATTGCAGACGCGTCTTCACACCAATTCCCTCAAGTGCGCTTTGCAAAGCCATGCTGTTGATGACTGTTGCGAGCATGCCCATGTAATCGCCTTGAGCACGGTCGATGACGTGGTCAGCTTCATTACCGACACCGCGAAAGATATTTCCTCCGCCGATGACGATTGCGGTTTGTACACCACGCTCCACGATGGTCTTGATCTCCTCAGCGTATTCCTTCAGTCTTTTGTGATCAATCCCGAATTCTTTTTCGCCCATGAGCGATTCGCCACTAAGTTTCAGTAGGATCCTTTTGTACTTCATCGAAGGGCGAAAATAAGAAAAAGGAACGAGGGGAAAACGACTCTTGAAGCAAACAGAACTTGGTTTCTGCTCAATAAAGCGAGTCTTGAATATAGCCGAAAAAAAAGACCCGCTTTCAGCGGGTCCGAAATGATTTCTGGTGAAGCATCAACCGATTTTGACGCGCTTCATGGCCGTCACAGTGACACCCTTATCTACGCTCTCAACAAACTGACGAACAGTCTTCTTTTCATCCTTGATGAAAACCTGATTGAGCAACGTATATTCGTTATAGAACTTATTGACTTTACCCTGAGCGATCTTTTCGATCATGGTCTCCGGCTTACCTTCCTGGCGGGCCTGGTCTTTTGCGATTTCCATTTCACGCTCGAGCATCTTCGGATCGACGTCGTCCTTGTCCAAAGCGACAGGTGCCATGGCTGCGGCCTGCATGGCAACATCCTTAGCTGAATCGTCACTGAAAGCACCACTGAAGCCGATCATGGAAGCCAACTTGTTCCCGGGGTGATTATACACTACGACTTTACCTGCATCAACGAACTGATAATCGACCACTTCGATTTTTTCTCCGATTTTACCCATCTGCTCAACGCAAGCGTCAGCAACGGTGACATCTCCGAGCATCATGCTTTTAAGAGCATCCATGTTTGCAGGCGTACCTGACATGGCAAGATCAAGGATTGATTCACCGAACTTCACGAAATCCGCGTTCTTAGCGACGAAATCGGTTTCGCAACAAACAGAAACGATTGCTCCATGCTTTCCGTCAGCGGAAACCTTCCCATACACGTAGCCTTCTTTAGCTTCGCGATCTTGGCGGTTGGCCGCTATTTTCTGGCCTTTCTTACGGAGAAGGTCGATGGCTGCTTCGAAATCGCCATTCGCTTCCGTAAGCGCTTTTTTACAATCCATCATACCCGCACCGGTCATTTGGCGGAGTTTGTTCACATCGGCAGCACTGATTGCAACGGTTGACATCGTAATTGGTATCCTGAATTAGTTTTTGAATTCTTGGTTATTGAATGGATCAAGCTTCGTCTTCGCTTTGTGCTGCGGGAGCCTGATCGGCTGTAGCACTATCTTCTTCCTCTTCCTTATCCTTATCCGAATCCTTATCCATCTTACGCTCTGACAATCCTTCCTCGATGGCCTTCACCATGGTATCCATGATGAGCTGGATGGACTTGGTAGCATCATCGTTGGCAGGGATGGCGAAATCGACCTGTGTGGGATCGGTATTCGTGTCAGCCATTCCGAAAGTAGGGATATTCAACTTGTGGGCTTCCGCAACTGCGATATGTTCTTTATTGAGATCGATGATGAAAATCGCGGCAGGAAGGCGGGAAAGATCAGAGATGCTTCCAAGGAAACGTTCCATCTTGGCCTTGGCGCGTGTGATCATCAAACGCTCTTTTTTGGAGATATTACTGAAGGTGCCGTCGGTCTCCATCTTCTCGTACTGTCCCATCTTCTTTACAGACTTTCGCACAGTAGCGAAGTTGGTCAGCATACCGCCAGGCCAACGCTCAACGATATAAGGCATGTTGACACGTGATGCCGCGTTCGCGACGATTTCTTTTGCCTGCTTCTTGGTGGCGACAAAAAGGATTTTCTTACCCGACTTGGCGATTTGCTTCAGTGCTGAAGCTGCCTCATCGACTTTAGCGACGGTCTTGTTCAGATCGATGATATGGATACCACGAGCCTCCATAAAAATATAGGGGGCCATCTTAGGGTTCCACTTGCTCTTGAGGTGGCCGAAGTGCGCACCTGCATCGAGAAGCTCTTGATACGTGACTCTTGACATTGAAATAGCTGTTGCTTGAGTGTTCTGAATTGTTGGATTAGCGTTTGGAGAACTGGAAACGCTTACGGGCCTTGCGCTGACCGGGCTTCTTACGCTCGACCATACGAGGGTCGCGGGTGAGGAGTCCTTCTTTGCGCAGAAGCGACTTATGCTCTTCGTTCATCTTCACCAGGGCGCGGGCGATTCCGAGACGGATAGCCTCTGCCTGGCCACGGATACCTCCGCCGATGACATTTACTGTGATATCATATGCTTCAGCGGCATTCACAGCCGACTGAGCCTGGGTACACACGTATTGGAGCGGACCTACAGGGAAGTAGGTCTTGTAATCACGGTCATTGATCGTGATGTTGCCGTTGCCCGGAGCTACATAAACACGGGCGATGGAGGTCTTTCTTCTGCCGATGGAATGGATCATGGCTTGATATCAGTGTAGAAATTGATTAAGCGAACTTGACAGTCTTGGGTTTCTGACCGGTGTGCGGATGCTCACTACCGGCATAAACGTAGAGATTACGGAAAATTGCGCGACCAAGACGTCCCTTAGGAAGCATACCACGGATGGCCATCTCCAGAACACGCTCCGGGTGGTTAGCAAGTACCTTGGTAGGATTGGTGAAACGCTGTCCACCAGGATAACCCGTATGACGCACGTACACCTTATCGGCCAACTTGCTACCGGTAAAACGAATCTTACCGGCGTTGATGATGATGACATTATCACCGCAATCGACATGCGGTGTGAATCCAGGCTTGTTCTTGCCTCGGAGTATCATTGCCACTTGTGTGGAAAGTCTGCCCACTACCATATCAGTAGCGTCAACGACTACCCATTCTTTCTTCACGGTCTTTGAATTCAAAGAGACCGTTTTATAACTCACTGCGTCCACTTTTCCTTGATTTTTAAGGGTTTTGTATTGAAAAGAGGTTTCCCCGAAGGGGTTGCAAAAGTAGGATTTTTTTGGTGTTCTCCAAACCCTACGGGAAATATCTTTTCCCAATGTCGAGGTTGAATCAATTTTATCAACCCTTCTTTAGTTCATTATGGCTCTGAAATCTGACCCGAAAAAATCACAACTTATTGATTTGTAATTATTTAAATTAATTCAGGCATTTTCGCTTCTATAGTACTCTCTCATTTGCCTGAAAAGTGGAATAGCTCGAAGAAAAAAACCTCCCCAGAACATTGCGCAGAATGCTAAACCCCATAACCAGTCGGCTCCAGGAATAAAGGCTACCAAATAAAATACCACCAAACCTCCGAGAAAACAGTACAGACACAGATAAGACACATCCATGACCAAAGCCGCCCCGCCTTTTCTTTTGAAACGGATCATACGCACCAGAATCATGGTGACAAAAATGGCTATAGCCAGGTAAAAGATGAATCCGGAAGTGGTTGAGCTCATTGCGACGTCTTTATCATGCAAACTAAAACAAATTTCAGCGTCATTTGTCGTCTCCTTGCCATGCAAACTGTTCGAAAAGTCCTCATTACCGGTGCTACCGGGATGCTCGCCCGGAAATTGGCAGCCAAACTGACCGCGGATGGTGTCGAAACTGTTGCGCTGAGCCGTACCTCCACACCGATTCAGGGTTTCAATGCTGTTCATACTTGGAATCCCGATAGGGGCATCCTGGATGAAAATGCGCTTCGCAATGTTGACGCCATTGTTCACCTGGCAGGCGCTGGAATAGCAGATAAAAAATGGACCGATGCCCGTAAACAGGAGATCATCAATAGCAGAGTGAAGGGGACGGAATTATTATCGCTAATGCTACATGGGATTCCGAATCGTGTACAAATTGTGGTCTCCGCCTCGGCAACCGGCTATTACGGCGATTGTGGCGCTTCGTTAAAAACCGAGATTGACGCCGCAGGAGAAGGCTTTTTAGCAGAAACATGCCAGAAGTGGGAAAACGCGCTTGAAAAATTACATGCCCCCGCGCGCCGTACAGTCATACTCAGAATCGGATTCGTAATCGACAGGCAGGACGGAGCATTGCCTGTCATGGCTCGTCCTGTACGCCTATTCGCCGGCGCACCATACGGATCTGGAAAACAATACCTTTCGTGGATCGACAGTTCCGACCTTATCCGACTGTTCATATTCGCTATTGGAAATGAAAAGTTGAGTGGCATCTACAATGCTGTAGCTCCAACGCCTGTCATCAACAGCGAATTCATCAAAACCATCGGCAGGACATTGCACCGCCCGGTGTGGCCTATCGGAATACCCGGCGCGGTTTTCAGGATATTGATGGGGGAGCAAGCCGATTTAATCCTACAGAGTCAATACGCATCATCTGGGAAAATTTCCGACACCGGTTTCGTTTTTGAATATCCTGATCACGTTTGATCGCGTAGGGTTCGTAGTCGTGGTTGGTATGGACACATG
>JBJSZR010000357.1:0-2077 GCA_046090385.1 Bacteroidota bacterium | reverse complement strand
GACTGGAGCATGAAGGCTCCGGCGATTTCACTCAGGACCTTTTCACGCTGTCCACTTTTACGAAATCACAGCAGGCTTTTGTGACGTACGAAAAGATTCCATACGTGGCAGGTGCTGTTGCTGAAATAAAGGCGGATCTCGACATGGACATGAAGGGCATGAAATTCACCTTCAAGAAAAATGAAGCCAAGCTGAATGATTTCATGATTTCAGTGGATGGATTTGTCGCTATGCCTGATACGAACATAGACATGGAACTGAAATTCGCTACCCCCAAGACGGACTTCAAAACATTTTTGTCGATGATCCCGGCAATTTATTCAAACGATTTCAAAGGACTTACTGCAAGCGGCACGGTGGGTCTGGATGCGCTGCTGAAAGGGCGTTACAATTCGGAATCAATGCCGGGATTCTCACTACAGCTGAAAATTGAAAATGGGCGCTTTCAATACCCCTCCTTGCCATCTTCAGTGAAGGATGTTTTTGTAGATCTTAAAGTCGATAACAGCGACGGGATTCCTGATCACACTGAGATCAGACTTTCAAGAATGCATGCCGATATTGCCGGCGACGTGATCGATGCCAGACTTTCTTTAGCCACTCCTGTTTCTGATCCCGATATGGATTTGTTCTTGAAGGGCATGGTCGATCTTTCCAACGTAAGCAAATTCTATCCTCTTGAGAAGGGTACTGTTTTGAAGGGAACAGTAATAGCCGATGCATCCATCAAGGGAAGGCTTTCGGCTATGAAAGCGCAGCAGACTGATCGCTTTTCAGCCTCCGGATCTGTAAAAGCAACCCAGATCGAATATTCTGGTCCTTCAGTCCTAAAGCCCGTTTTGTTGCGCACCATGGATTTGATGCTGGATACCAAAAGATTCGAGCTAGCTGCACTTGATCTGAAAACAGGAAATACGGATATCAAGGCGCATGGTTTTTTACAGAATGTGATCGGTTACATGCTGAAAGATGAAGTCGTGCAGGGGACACTTACTGTGAGTTCGCCTTCCCTCGATCTGAATGAATGGATGTCCGAAGCAAGCACCGGTACAGCTGATGTTGACACGACTCCGATGATGGTTTTCGAGGTTCCTTCCAACATTGACTTCATATTGAATGCCGATGTTGCGCATTTGAAATACCAGGATCTGCAGATTTCTAATGTCAAGGGTAGTATCGAAATGCGTGAAAAAACGGTAGCGATGAAGGGCGTGAATATGGAAATGCTTGATGGTCGGATGTCAATGTCCGGATCTTATTCCACGGCCAATTCAAGTGCGCCGGCAATCGATTTCGATTTCGATGTGAAAGATTTCGATATCCGAGAGACCGTTGAAAAATTCAGTACGATTGAAAAGATGGCACCCTTATCAAAACATTGCGAGGGTCGCTTCGGCGTCAGTATGAAATTGAAGGGCACTTTGGATAAGCACATGAAGCCGGTTTTGGAGTCCCTGAATGGCAATGGCAAACTGGCTACATCAAAGGTCACTGTTTCAGGCTTTGAGGCCTTCAATAAAGTGGCCGAAGTCCTAATGAATCCCGCTTGGAAGAAATTCGATATACCCTCCATGAATCCTTCCTTCAAATTCGTCAACGGCAGGGTGTACGTGGACCCATTCGAGGTTTCCATAAATGGATGGAAAACCACCATCGCAGGTTCGAATGGATTCGATCAAACCATGGATTATGTGTTAAATGTCGAAATGCCACGCAGTACGCTTGGAGGAGCGGCAAACACAGCTATCGATAATCTTGTCGCTCTGGCAAATTCCAAAGGTGCTGACTTCAAAACGGGTGATGTTATTCCTGTGCGCATCACCATGAAAGGCACCGTAAAGGATCCGAAAATTTCAACCGACTTGAACAGTCAAGGTGCGAAGGCGCTGGATCAGTTGAAAGATGCGGCCGCGGCTGAATTTGAAAAACAAAAAGCGGCCCTTGAGGCCAAGGCACGTGAAGAAGCAGATAAATTGAAAACCGAGGCTGAGGCGCGATTGAATGCGGAGAAAGAAAAAGCACAAAAAGAGGCGGACCGACTGAGAAAAGAGGCTGAAACTAAAGCAAAAGCGACCGC
>JBJSZR010000356.1:0-5025 GCA_046090385.1 Bacteroidota bacterium | reverse complement strand
AACCTGACTGCATTAGAGCCTATATCAATGGAGGCGAATCTTCGAAGCGTATCGGTTCCCATGGCTAAGTAAACAACAATTTTCCAAAATTGTCTGATTCCCGAAACCTGAACATACAAAACTCGAAAGTACTTTTCAACGATTGGTTGTTCTTTTCGAAGCCACAAGGTCGCTCTCTGCCTTAAGCCATGCATAGATTTCAGCCTGGGACCGATGGCGGCGTTTTGAGTTCGCAGTGATGTGACGATTAGTGGAGTGAGAATCTATCGAACGTGCCTTCACATTGTCATTGAGCTGCAATTCCAGGTACTTTATGAGTTGTTGCTTTATCTGCTCATCGAAAACGGGTACAGCCACTTCGGAACGGTGATCTAGATTACGATACATCCAATCTCCTGAAGAAAGGTAACAACGCTCCACGCCCCCATTACAAAAAACGAAAATTCTACTGTGCTCAAGGTATCGGTCGATTATACTGATGACCTTTATGTTTTCTGACCAGTCAGGATGGTCCGGCTCAAGAGAGCAAATACCTCTGACAATCAGCCAAATCCTAACACCTGCCTTACCTGCATCGTATAGCCGGGAAATCATCTCCTTGTCAACAAGGCTGTTCATCTTGAGGATGATCCATGCCGCCTTCCCTGCGCTCACATTTTCTATTTCCTGATCGATCATCTTCAAGAAACGTTTCCTGGTATTGAATGGTGAAACAATCAGATTCTTGTAATTTCCGGTCTTGTAGTTGTCACGATAAAAATCGAACAATCGCTCTACCTCCCTTGAAATTCGCCTATCCACGGTTAACAATGAATGATCCGTATAAAGCCTGGCCGTTTGTTCATTGAAATTTCCCGTTCCTATATGTGCATACAGCACACTTCTTCCCTCCTCTTTACGGGTGATCAGGAATAATTTACTGTGAACCTTCAAACCAGGCACACCGAAAATGACATGTGCACCCTCTTCCTGCAAACGATTGGCGTGGGATATATTCGTCTCCTCATCGAAGCGGGCACGCAACTCGACCACGGCGGTGACATGCTTTCCGTTTTTAACAGCATTTATGAGAGCATTGATGATACTGGATTGCAACGAAGCCCTGTACAGGGTGATTTGTATGGACTGAACCTTGGGATCGATGGATGCCTCCCTGAGTAGGTCGATGATGTGATTGAAAGTATGATGAGGATAGGACAGTAGTACATCTTTGCTCCTGATGACCTCAAAAAGACTTCGTTGGGCGATAAGGTCCGGATGCTCAACAGGTGGTGTGGGCTTATAGAGCAGATGGCTTCCTCCAACGGAAGGGAAAGAAATGAAATCCTTGATGTTATGATAGCGCCCACCTGGTGTTAGTTGCTCCGATTTGCTGAGTTTCATCTTCCTTACAATGAAGGACAGCAGGTCCCGTGGAATCTGTTTATCGTGAATCAGTCGAACAGGAGTGCCCTTCTTCCTTTGTTTAACACTCTTCTCTACTTTTTCCATCCAGCTTTTGGAAACATCACTATCAAAATCCAGTTCGGCATCACGAATGATCTTGATGGTATAGGCTTTTGCTACAGCATAGCGTATCACCTGGAAAATATCATCCAGGCAATACCTGATGACATCATCCAGAAGAATGACTCTCGTCGAATTACCATCGTTTGGCAGTACCAAAAAACGGGAAACAACATCGGTAGGAACTTCAAGTATGGAATAAATGGGTTTTGCATCTTTACCGCGCGAGGTGAGTTTGATCGCCAGGTAAATGGACTTGTCCTTAAGGTAAGGGAATTTCGGTGCGGTATTGATCATTATCGGAACGATGTGCGACTGCACTTGTTCACGAAAATATTTTCTGACGAATTCACCTTGTGAAACCGTCAGCTGTTGTTCATTGATCAGATGGATACCCTGTTTACCTAATTCGGCAATAAGGTTCGTATAGGTTCGCTCGAAATCATTCTGCTGCTTCAGTACAAGTTTCTGGATGCTTTTTAGCAACTTTTTAGGATTTGCTCCCAAAAGCTCTTCGCCTTTTCTACCATAATTGACCATCCGCCGGATGGTAGCAACTCGTACCCTGAAGAATTCATCCCTGTTACTGGAATTTATGCCAAGGAACCGCAACCGCTCCAGCAATGGCACCGTCGAGTCTTGTGCCTCCTGCAAGACTCGCTCGTTAAAAGACAGCCAACTGATATCCCTATTGATCAGAGGTAATTTCCGGTGAGGCATATACCTACTTCTTCGTTATCTTCTTTTTCTTAACCGGAAGCTTAGCAGACGATTTTACAGTTGCAGGAAGCGAGGACTTTACTGTATCAGACCGTTTACCTGGTGATTTCGGCTTGTCTTCAGCTTTCTCAATAGCCTTTGAACGCTTCAGGAATTCTTTCACCAGCGACTTCGCTGCAGACTTCAGACTTTTCCTCATTGCTTTTGCTACACGGGGGGATTCCTGGGTAAACACTTCTTCCAAATTTAGGATCACCTGCAAACCCAACCTTTTTTTTAGCGCCTTTGATTTCATCTGTAAATCTTTGAATACAAATAACCTGAAAAAAGACCCATTTCCAGCAATAACCCCCATCTTTAATGAAGAGTTTACATTTTGTTAACAGAAATAATCCTATGAAGATGTTCCCACCAATACGAAAGAGCCCTCACCGACAATGTTCCAGCTGTCAGTTTTCAAACGCATGATCGCGTATCCGGATGTGGACAATAGGATAGGTTCACATTCCGATAAATAATCAACCAGTTTGGAAATGGTGTCATTATGACCGATGAGTATCAAGTCATCAATTTTATCAGTTGCAGACCTGATGACCTTCAAATGCTCCTCGATACCAGAGTCGTACAACCGATCATCCAAGACAATCGTATCAAGGCCTGTACGCAAAGAGAAAGCGAGTATGTAAGCTGTGGAGTAGGTTCGCACGGAAGGACTGCAAAAGATCTTGTCGGGACGTACCTTCTCCTTCTTGAGTGCAACTGCAATTTTCAGTGCATCAGAATATCCTCTTTCATTCAATGGTCTGAATTCATCGGCCAGACCTTCATGTCTCCAGCTTGACTTCGAATGTCGAATCAGAATTAGGCGCTTCATCTCGGTCGATTACCATTTAGGGTGGTTAAATTAATAAAAAAGGCCGGTGGTAAACCTGACCTTCACCGACCGGCCCGTGAGTACAGGGAAATGAAACGAAACATTTCTGTACAACACTTTCTAAAAAATGATTTTAATCCAAAATGATGATCCTTTTATTCTGCAATCCACATATACTCATGAATGATACCTGATATGTTCCATTGGGAAAATCGGATACATCCAGGACTAGTGACATGTCTTTCTCAATTCCACCCTCTTTAATAACACTTCCTTTGCAGTCGGTAATCCGATAAGTGGCATCGGTCTGCCCCCTTAGGAAAACCATGTTGTCGGCTGGTATCGGAAAAACAGAAAACAATTCCCTTCGAACATTCTCATGAATATCATTCGTAGCGTCAAAGACTCTCCATGAACATCGAAACCCGTTCAGGAAAACATCAAAATCATATAAGTCAGAAATCGAGATGACACTTGTATTGATGAAGAATCTGACCAACGCGACGTTGGAAAGATTTGGTATCACTGAGAGATTGTAAGAGGAGAATCTTAATATGCTGTCTCCTGGATTCAAGAAATATGTTGATTGTAATCCGGAAGAGAGATTCAGAATGGTATCCAAGGTAAGATTGGCCTGATTGAACCGTAAGGCGAAATCAACAGCATTGATCGTGTCATCTGAATTGAAATAAACCGGGAACTCTACTGTATTTGAAGAATATGCTGCTTGAGACAGATCAAACAATACGGAATCGAGATTATTAATGACCGCTGGACTGGCTTTACTATGACCACCGACTGTTAGAAACCAAAAGAAGAGTGATACGACTACTATTTTTTTATGCCAAGTCATTTTAGTCAGGTTCAACCAGTTTGAAAAAACCGGTCCCGCAGAAATTTCGGGACCGGTATAATCATGGAAAAAATTATTTGTTAACTACGACTTTGAGGATCTCAACGAAGCTGTCGCCTGATGCCTTCACAAGGTAGATACCAGAAGCAACATTGGTAAGATCTATTTCCGTCTTCTGACCTGCCATAATGCCATTTTGGAAGAAGACACGATTTCCTGCAAGATCGAAAAGTTCGATGACCGAAGCCTCAGAAGCAACTACATTCAAGGTTGTATTGGCGGGGTTAGGATATGCCAGCAAGTTGATAGCATTTCCTCCTACACGATCAACACGTACACGGTCTCCATTGAGGTAAGCCTCACGGATATCCAGATCGTCGACTCTGAAACTTGAATTAAGGACTTCGAAGCGAAGAATCGTACTGGACACCAGCGGATCGAGAGACTCGATACTACTGGAAGTATAACGAAGTGTAGCATCATCGTTATTGTAGTGTGCAAGAGCTTGTACAGAGGGTTTCTGTACGGAAGCGTCAACGTACCGCAATGCAGAAGGACTATAGCCGATCGCAAGGTCGATAGCATGAACGTCAGCTGTGCCTGTAAAGGAAACCTGGACTTCCAGATAGTTTCCGCTGCGCTTCACTTTTGCAGCATCGACAATGATACGGGCATCACCGCTCAAACGGAACTGGTTGTTCGGGTTGGTCACCGAATAACTACCGTTCACATCACCCGTCATGATTGCGCGGAAAACATCAGGTCGGATGTCAGGACAAGTCGCCAGGTTGGAAACATTGAAAGGCAAACAGAAAGGAACCACCGGTACACGACTCTTGCTGAAGCCTACTCCGTTATCATTAGGGAATGTGGTCGAAATCTGATAAGCGGCTCCGGTCAACGTCGTGGAGGAATCAACAAAGATCCAGTCCTTGGATGGCTGTCCGTTCGATACGCCTGAGGCGTTATAGTTCCATGCCTGACGGAACTCAGGGATAAACAATACCGCACGCTGGTTGACCTGCGAAAGGTCACCTGCAGAAATCACTCCGTCAAGATTCACATCCATGGC
>JBJSZR010000355.1:0-1250 GCA_046090385.1 Bacteroidota bacterium | reverse complement strand
TGATTTCAAAAAGAAGCGTTTCAAGAAGATGGAGCAGGACAGCGATTCAGTCTATCTGAACGAATCAGAGATAGAGACCATCTTCAAGCTTGACTTGCGTGATAAGCCATCTTTGGACCGCGTTCGAGATCTTTTCATCGTCGGATGTTGGACCGGGCTTCGCTTCGGCGATTTCACCGCACTGAGCAAAGACAATATCGATAAGGAGATGATCACCATCCGTACCCGGAAGACGGATAATCCGGTCATGATACCGATCCACCCCATGGTGCGTAAGATTTTCAAAAAGTACACAGTCAACAATGACATCATCCTACCCAACACCATCTCTAACCAGAAGATGAACGACTATCTCAAGGAAGTTGCCAAACTGGCGTGTCTCAACGAAACCGTTATCATTACCATTGCGCGCGGTACGGTAAAAGAAAAACAAACCTACCCCAAGCACGAGCTGGTCACATCACACTGCGCGAGGCGAAGTTTCGCCACGAATCTCTACCTGCAGGGATTTCCGGCTATCTCCATCATGAAAATCACCGGACACAAGACTGAAAAAGCATTCTTGAAATACATCAAGATCTCGCAGGAAGAGAATGCCCGGAAGTTGATGGAATTTTGGAAGGGAATGCGGTCGGAGAGGTAGCGTCGGAGTGATCAGGAGATATGTTTATCAGGCTGTCTTATTTTTAGGAGGCATGTGGTCTATTTTTGAAGTTCAAAATTGCCGGTAAAAAAACAGCGAATGATAGGTTTTTATAAATATGTAGATGAAAACGGAACATGGGGAGAACCAGGTAAATTCTCCCTTATTCGGGTCGGTAAAGATTATTATTGTATCAAGGTTGATGTGGAGTTCAGTGCTCAAGGCTATAATGATTACGGCACTAGGTTGTATTATGAAGGTAAGGATGCCCTAACGTATTCGAGTCACGGGAATAATATGGCAGCCACCGACAACGAATCGGAGGTATACGAATACAATACAACCATAAATTATGACAAAGAAAAAAACATAGTTACTCTCCACAAAAAAGGAACGATGCTTAGCGATCCCGGTAAATCAAATAGGGTTGTTCGTGTCGATCAACTAATGAATTACCGATTTAATAATGGAGTTTTTGAAAGAATATCCCGTTAGAAATTCAAAAACCTGTAATGCCTTTTGGAAATCGGGCTTGTCACACAAATACAATGAAAAAACGTTAAGCGTCTTATAAAAGAATCAATAGCCCTTTGCAGACTGATCTGTT
>JBJSZR010000354.1:0-1984 GCA_046090385.1 Bacteroidota bacterium | reverse complement strand
AAGTCAAGATAAAGACGGTGCCACCCGGTTGTGAGGTTGAACGATTTGGATTGCAACACAGCACCAGAGCTATTCCGCAATTCAATGATTCTTGTCCCTGATCCCTGTGCCAGTACTTTGACGGAAATGATCTTGAATGGCTGACGAGCATCGAAACGTAAGGCACCACTGGTGGTGTATATACCAGGCCCCATTGAGTTGTCCGTCGGACCACAGGTGCCTCCTTTCCCCGTTCTACTTTCTGCCCAAAACGTATCGGTTACAGCAAGGCTACCGGTGGTAAATGAGGTTCCCCAACTGATGAGGGATCCTGCTATAGGCTCATCATACCAAAAGACCGAGTCAGCTGTTGCCATTGGTGAGGCTGAAAGATCGAGGACTCCAGGAGAGCATCGGATGGCTGGAACAGATGATGGGGGTGCAGGAAGATCATTTACTGTGACGTCGAGTAGCACAGAGTCATTGGTGTAAGACACGTCACTTACGATGTGATTGATATAGGCGGTCAGTTCATACTGTTGGCTCTGCAGGAAATCATACGTTTCATCGAATGTCACTATCCGTGTCGCACCTGGAGCAAGTAGTCCTGAAAGAGTATCGGTAAATACAGTTTGAGAAATGTAGTCATCGATGATGACGGTTACCGGTACGTTATAGATATTTCGCTGTCCGAAATTGGTAATCTGAAGCGATATCCCTACGTCGAAATTCTTACATAGTTTGTTGAACGGTGAGACGAACCTGTCGATTCCTACATCGTTTGATACTCCTCCGTCGGGGCCTACTTTTACAAGCGTGAAATTCTTATCGCCCGAACTGTTCCTGAAGTAACCGAACATGGCAAATCCTCCGTCTGAACATTCACGAGCCCGGTAAAGGTGGTCGTGTTGCGGACTTCCATAATTGTATGTCTGCCATTCAAGATTATTCAGGCTGTCGAGTTTGGCCATGTAATAGTTCGGTTCGCTCAGACCGAAGGACCTGGAAATTCCACCGACCAAAAGACCGCCATCGCTGGTGACCTCTACGGTTTTCCCCCCGTCTTTTTTTGTTCCGCCCAACAATTTGGTCCACATCACATCGCCATTTCCGTCTGTTTTGATAAGCAGAATATCTGTTTGTCCTAGACTATTCGGTATGCCGTCTGCATCGCCTACGAGGATGAAGCCGCCGTCGGTCGTGTTTTGCACGTAATGTGCTTCTTGCAGGTCAGTGTAGTCATAATTTTTTCTCCATATCTCATTTCCTGTTGCATCCAACTTGTAAAGAATGAAGTCCCCGGTGTAACTGGGATCTAGTTGATAACTGTATGACTGTCCGGTAACGACATATCCCCCGTCCGGTGTCTGTTGGAGTGAATTGCCTATTTCATAGGATGCCCCACCGAAGGTGCGTGTCCAGAGAACGTTCCCTTGCGCATCGAACCGAACAAGGTAATTATCGTAGTAAGCCGAGTTTGGTCCGTAGTCGATTCCAACCGCAGTGAAATTGCCATCGGCTGTTTGAATGATCGCTTCGAATTCCTGAAGACCAGGACCGCCGACTTTTTTTCTCCAAATGACATTCCCAAGTCCGTCCGTTTTTATCACGAAGCCGTCATAGCTTCCGGAAGAGTCGCTGCTGAAACCGGCGATTATATATCCTCCGTCCGCGGTTAGCTGCACGAAGTTTGCAAAGTCGTATGCGAGGTCTCCATCGTACGAACGTGTCCATAGCTGGTTTCCGTAGAGATCAGCCGAGTTTTTGGCTGGCCACCAAACGCCGATGTTCTTCGGTTCTGCGGTGAACAACTTCGGGGTGCAAGAGGTGCTGGCTGCGCTGGTCGATCTGGCACCAGCGCCGGGCGAGCGGGCGGCGATCCAGCGTGTGGTCAAGCCGGAAGAACCGAAGTTCACGGGGGTGGTGTTCAAAATCCAAGCCAACATGGACCCGGCGCACCGCGACCGCATCGCTTTTGTGCGTGTGGCTTCGGGCAAATTCACCC
>JBJSZR010000353.1:0-2236 GCA_046090385.1 Bacteroidota bacterium | reverse complement strand
AGGGTTCTGGTACTCTCCACACCATCTATGGTTCAATCGATTTCAAATACGGCGATTATGTCGTAGTCCCTCGCGGCACTATTTACCAGCTCAGGTTCGATACTTCCGATAATCGTTTACTGATCATTGAGTCATTCTCAGCCATCGAGCCTCCAAAACGCTACCGTAATTCATATGGTCAGCTTGAAGAGCACTCTCCCTATTGTGAAAGGGATATCCGTCGTCCTGAAAGTCTTCATACATTCGATCAGCAAGGTGATTTCAAGATCATGATTAAAAAGGAGGGTATGATTTACCCGTATCTATATGCCACTCATCCGTTTGATGCAATCGGCTGGGACGGGAACTTGTACCCTTGGATTCTCTCTATTCACGACTTCGAACCAATCACCGGAAGGGTCCACCTGCCACCTCCTGTACATCAGACCTTTGAAGCCAATAACTTCGTTGTCTGTTCTTTCGTGCCCAGAATGTATGACTATCATCCGCTTTCGATTCCTGTTCCCTATAACCACTCCAACATCGACTCTGATGAGGTCCTGTACTACGTGGATGGCGATTTCATGAGCCGTAAGCATGTCACCCGCGGTATGATCACCTTGCACCCGGCTGGAATTCCGCACGGGCCTCATCCTGGAACTGTCGAGAAAAGTCTGGGTAAGAAAGAGACGAAAGAGCTTGCTGTAATGGTAGACACCTTCCGCCCGCTTTGGGTTACAGAAGAAGGCGCCGGCATCATGTCCGACGATTATTACAAAAGTTGGATAGAATGATTCCTGTTGCTTTTCAGTAAAGTGGAAATTTTTCCATCATGGAATGGACCTTTTTCCGCACAACCTGAAGTTTGCTATCGTTATCTGCTGCCGAAAGGGCCTGATCGATCAGATCCACAACTTTTACGCAATCCTTTTCCTTAGCCCCTCTGGTGGTTATGGCCGGTGTTCCGATACGGATTCCGGAGGTCACAAAGGGCGACTTGTCATCAAAAGGCACCATGTTTTTATTCACTGTAATGTCTGCTTTGCCGAGAGCGGCTTCTGCAGCCTTGCCCGTAATTCCTTTTGAACGTAAATCTATCAGCATGCAGTGGTTGTCTGTTCCTCCAGAAATTACCTTGAAGCCTCGTTCAACAAAAGCCTTAGCCATGGAGGATGCGTTTTTAACCACCTGTACACAGTATTTCATGTAGTCATCTGTAAGGTCTTCGCCGAACGCTACGGCTTTGGCGGCGATTACGTGTTCCAGCGGACCACCCTGGGTTCCGGGGAAGACGGCGCCATCCAGCACTGCACTCATCATTTTCAACTCACCTTTCGGTGTTTTATGACCCATTGGGTTCTCTTTATCCTGACCAATAAGGATTAAGCCACCTCGTGGGCCTCGTAAAGTCTTATGTGTAGTGGTGGTCACAACGTCACAATACGGTAAAGGGTCGTTCAACAAACCACGAGCAATCAATCCTGCAGGATGTGAAATATCCGCCATCAGTAGTGCGCCTACCTCATCGGCGATCTTGCGCATACGTGCATAATCCCAGTCCCTTGAATAGGAGGACGCCCCGGCAATGATCAACTTGGGCCGCTCTTTGCGAGCAGTTTTTTCCATGGCATCATAGTCAATGCGCCCCGTTTCTTCCCGGACTCCATAGAAAAACGGACGATAGATCTTTCCGCTGAAATTGACAGGTGAACCATGCGTAAGGTGGCCACCGTGCGAAAGATCGAATCCCAGTATGGTATCACCCGGATTCAAAAGTCCCAAAAAGACAGCTGCATTTGCCTGAGCACCTGAGTGCGGCTGGACATTCGCCCACGCAGCATTGAACAGTACCTTGGCCCGATCAATGGCCAATTGCTCAATCTGATCAACCACTTCGCACCCTCCATAGTACCGCCGGCCCGGATAACCCTCCGCATACTTGTTTGTGAGGCATGATCCCATCGCCTGCATGACTTGCTTACTGGCGAAAT
Source organism: Bacteroidota bacterium (assembly GCA_046090385.1). Classification (GTDB taxonomy): domain Bacteria; phylum Bacteroidota; class Bacteroidia; order AKYH767-A; family 2013-40CM-41-45; genus Pollutiaquabacter. The sequence goes on along the minus strand of JBJSZR010000353.1, from coordinate 266 downwards.
TCTCGGATGCTATCAGTTCTATTCCGTTCTGTTGTCTTTTTTTTTCCTGGTTGATGAGTTTGAAAACTGCTGTATCCTTGTCCATGGCTTTTCCGTCTAATTTTTTCGGACCGCAAGATCGTTCCTTTTTCGTGATTTTGATTTAATGCAACATGAAGTTCATGCTAGTTTTTATGGGGACATGTCTTATTTTTCAATTCGGATAAAAGCAAAAGTTTTACTTTTGAATTAACATTTCAAGTAATTCATATTCTGATAATTATGAC
>JBJSZR010000352.1:0-4971 GCA_046090385.1 Bacteroidota bacterium | reverse complement strand
AGTGGTAGTCCGACCTGAAGTGGTGATCGATCTGAAAAAGAAAGTCAAGAGTAAAGGAAAAAAAACAAGTCCTGATGAATCACTCCGGCAGTTGCTCAGCGGTCTGGAAGACCGTGTAACGGTCGGAAACATTATTCTTGAAAACGGATCCCTTCGATTACAATCGACGGACTCTTCCGGACAAGATATCGTGATTTCAGGAGTTGCGTTGAATCTATCGGGGAAAAAAGTTGTTCGGAGTAAAACCATCGATGAGGCGCTACGGTCAATCGATGAGTTCAGGACAAATACATTCACAATCAAGGGTCCGGCTATCGATCTCACCGTGAACCGGCTGAAGTGGTTGCGAGGAAAATCAGGTTTGCGTTTCGAGCGGGTAACCGGAACGATGGGCGCTGATACAAAAGTGGATCTTCAAGGAATGGAGCTGGCTTTCAAATCCCCCGTCATCGGGAAAGGAGGTGTTTTCCAGTTATCTGAACTTAGCGCCGACAGCGGAAATATCGTTGTGACTGGTGCTGGTGAAAAGAAAAAAAAGAAATCCGTTGCGCCGCTCTTCAGTGCCGAAAAGGTTCGTCTTGAAAACATCGATGTTACCTATAAGGTGGAAAAAAAGATGATGGCTTCATCGAGAATAACGGTGGCAATCGATGATCTCTCCTTTTCCGATCAGAAAAAAATCTGGAGCAGGATTTCCCTTTCCGGAATCAGAAACGTTTTCAAAGGAGGTCAAACGAATATCGAAGCCGAGGACATAGATGCATCGCAACCGGGTTCATTGTCATTTCTGGGGATTAAGGGGTCTTTTGTCGGAAATGGCAACAAGGTGGATTTCACTTCAGAAGAACTACGCATAGACGGCAATGTTGAAACTTCAAAAATGGCTTCCTCACAGATCAATTCTGTTTTTTTGAAAAAACCGACCATTGAAGCCAGCATCCTAATAAACAGCAAGAAGTCTCAGGGAGACTCTTTGAAGAAAAATGGAACCTCTATTCCTGCAATAACAAGACTTGAACTGCTCGATCCGCGTTTCATAGTAGCTGTTATCCGTGAAGACGGTGATACGGTGACCCGATCGAGATCGATGAACGGTCGATTTGTTCTTGATTCTCTACGGTCGGAAAAATCCGGAAACTCCCTGCATATTCTTGTCAGCCGTGTCACATATGATTCCGATGCTATCTCAGCAGAGGTGGGTAAGAGATATTTCAACCCGGCAAAATTACATGCCTCAATTAGCCGGCTTGATTATGATCCTCTTTCAAAAAGAATCTCTTACTACGTGGATGAACTTGGCATAAAAGGTTTCCATCATACGATAATCGACGATAAAAATGACACTATAGAGATTAAAGGCGACCTGGAAGTATTCGATTGGCAAATGAAAGAAGATGACAAATTCGACTGGAAAGAGATTTTGATGAGTAGGAAATGGAACGCGGAGAATATCATGATCACCCATAATTCTGCAAAAACGCATTTGAAAATATATAACGGTTTCGCATCTCACAATCAACTTTTCCGATTCGGATTCGGTGAAATGTCGCTGCAATCAAGAGGGAGTCGGGAAGAATTTTGGAAAGAATCAGCTTTTGAAAAAGACTACCTGAAGCTTGTTGTCAAAAATCTTGAATGTAATGATGCCGAAATAGCGCTGTCCGGAAAACTTCCCGAACTGCATGCGAAAATGATTTCGATGGACCATGTATTCTTACGCCCAGAGCGGGATAAGACGCGGAAAGAAGATACCGTGAGTTACCGACCGCTTCTGGCAAACCAATTGAGTAGATTGCCGATACCTTTGGTGATCGATTCGGTGAAGATAAAAGACGGTTCTCTTGAATACCACGAAATCGGTCAACGCACATCCAAAGAAGGCGTACTATCCATTTCACGACTAAACGGATACGTTGCGAACATCCGTACAAAAGACATCCGGCAAGAAGATACATTAGTTGTCCATATCAATGGTATGCTTTACGATCAGGGTAAGATGCGGGTTCACTTCCGGCAATCATATACCGACTCCCTTCAGGCTTTCTGGATGCGAATGCGTTTGTCCGATTTCGATATGAATAGGATGAATGCTCTGCTTTCTCCATTGATGCGCATCGAATTAGTATCCGGAAAAATCGATACCATGACGATTCTTGTGAAGGGAAATGATCATTTCTCGTTCGGCACGATCGACATGCGTTATAAAGACCTGTTCGTCTGTATGCGTAGTGACGGAAAGAAGAGAGGGTTCATTCATCGGACAGCCGACTGGGGCGCGAACCTGTATTTGAGAAACACGGATAACGGAAAGCCGAATTTGCTTTTCAGGAGAAGACTGAAAAAGCGCGGCCAATTCAACTATTGGGGGAAGATCGCTGTAGAGGGTCTCTTGTCCAAAATCGGAATCAAGCGTGATGATGCTGAAAGAAAAGCCTTCGAAAAAGCTGTTCGCAACTACGAGCTCCCAATGGACTACTGGAAAGAGGAGTGATAAAGAAGTGGGTGTCTTTTATCAATAAACAATACCACAACCCAACCTATAATTTTCCTCCTCCCCTCCCTCGGAAAGGGTAGACATCAAAAGCACATATCTTCCTTGAGGCATCAACATTCCTGAAATATCTGTTCCGTCCCAGATCACATATCCCGTCGTCCCGATCGATTGACCCACAAGTAGTGATCGGACGTACCTTCCCTCTTCTGTGAAAACCAAAACCGTTGAAATCCTACCTGGATCAGCAAAGTCGTATTTCAATACCATCACATCTTCCCTGCCGTCGTTATCAGGTGTGAATACGACCGGTTCCAAGCGGATTTCATCCATCCCCATGGATAAGTCAACGAATTGAGAATTCATCGCTCCGGGAGTTGCAAATCCTGCATCACCTGCCGCAGAATGCCATCGTGAACGGTCTTGTGAAAATCCTTGGAAAGATATCCTTTCAAGACTTACACCATCAGTTGATGGCAGTGACGGGAAGTGCAAACCGATGTCATAGGGGAACCAGTCGATCACAGCGCCGTTTTCGTCTGTCAATACGACGCCCCCTTCCTCGATGTTGAAATCGGGAAGTGCTTTGTTAAGTGATATGCTCATTGGATTGGAAGAAATATAAAGACTGGTCAATGCCGAGGGGTTTCTGGAAAACGCAACCAATTCGCCTGGAAAAATCAATCGGTGATTTTCTGTCAATCGGACCGTAGAAGAGACAGGGAATGCTTCGCTTTTGTCAGTTTCTGCAATAAACAAATCGAAGAGGTCGATTATTCTATCAGAGCGATTAGCAATCTCGACAAAATCAGAAGCGCCTTCAAAAGGGTCCGACAACATTTCATTGAATACTATATCACCTATATCGGGTTTCGAGGCGAGTGCTGTTGAAATACAAATAGACTCGTCAGCAGTATTGCCGGGGCAATCAGTGACAACGGCTCTGGGACAAATACGATAGATACCCCCCGAATACGGGGGATCAAACCATATCGTGATCATGTCCTCTTTGGTCCAGTCTCCTGAGAAAACGATATCATTTCCTGAACTGTCAGTGATGTAAAATGCTTGAACAGCTTGGACATTCGAAGTGTCTACTATTTCCGAAAAAAAGATTTCGATATGAGCGCTGTCGGGCATCCATGCAAAATCAATAACGGGGCCAAGTTCGTCGAAGTATTCCGACGAAACCGAATTAATTCGGCCTGGAGTGCCTCCCGTGACATCAATACTAGCGCTCCAATTCCCCTCATCCTCGCAAACAAATGAAGTGTCCCTGCGTTCAATCGTCCAGCCTCCGCCCACCTTTTCAGGATTCGCATACGTTCGATCAGCGAACGAAAGCGCATCAATCACCTGTCCGGAACGGTCCGACAAAATCAATCGGTCACCGACATCATTATTCAAAGCCGGAAACCCTGGTATACCGAACGTCTTGCCGTAGCGATTAAACACTGATGTGTCCGATGAGGCACAAACCAATATGAGTGCTTTGGGCTCGATAACCGCACCTGGCGGGAAAACACCGATAGATGTGCCGTCAGTGAGATGCCATCCGTCGATCCTGAATGGCATCGTCGCTCTATTATACATTTCGATGAACTCATCATCCGGAAGATCCGATTCGGCGATTGGTTCAAAATAGACTTCATTGAAGACCACATCATGTAAACCTGCTTCGGGTTCAGGTATAGTGTCCTGTATGATAGGACCGACATAAAAGTCATCGAAATAAAACCTGCTTGAATTGGAAACCGTATGTGTGCAACGAAGTCCTAACCAACTGGATGAACCATAACGGCCCTCCGCTCCAACAGCCTCTAACTGGTAACGTGTGCCTCCTGTGGGGTCGATAGATAATGACCAAATGGCATCACGATCCCTAACTACCTTTATCCCGATTTCAAAAGCAGATGCTATTGTGCCGTCTGTAGCCCTGCAAATGGGGACTACGGTTGCACCATCCTGACGTAATAATTCAACGGCATCATTGGATAAAGCCTCTCCAAATTGCAGAAAGTACCCGTTTCCATTGATGGATGGCTGATCGGTGGCCAGATATACCCTTGCGAAATTCGTAGAGGATGGTGAGAAATCGAGCCTGATTCTGAACCGCCACTCCATTCCGTTAAGGTCAGTCATGGAAATCGGCGTGAAAAGTACTGCTGTTCCTGCATCAGTCGCATTGAGCTGCAACTGGCCGGCCGGTGATACGTTGAAGGAGCTCGTATCGCCCGACCAAACCGGTTGCTGTGAAAAATTCCCGTCGGCGAAGTCCTCAACCCACTGAGCCGATACCGCATTTGCCGAAAGGAGGAGCAAAGAAAAAAAACGTAACTTCATAAGACTTTTGACGTTGACTGCGCAAAGGAACAAGACTGACAATGGCTCTACAATCACTGTCAGGAGGATCTTATATTACCCCGCATTTAAATAAACGACCACGAAAATGAAAGTAGCAGTAGTTGGAGCCACCGGAC
>JBJSZR010000351.1:0-6045 GCA_046090385.1 Bacteroidota bacterium | reverse complement strand
CCGGCAAAAGCATATAATAAAAGTGCCTTTGCTGCTTTCTCTCCTACTCCACGAGCGCGCAGATAAAACAAAGCTTCTTCATCCAGCTGACCCGTGGTGGTTCCGTGAGAACACTTTACATCATCGGCAAAAATCTCCAACTGAGGCTTGGTATTCATGGATGCCTCTTCTGAGAGAAGAATGTTCTTGTTGGACTGATACGCGTTCGTCTTCTGGGCGTCCTTTCTCACGAAAATCTTCCCATTGAACACACCCTGAGCTTTACCGTCGATTATTCCCTTATACAGTTCATTGCTTTGACAATTGGGAACAGCATGATCAACAAGGGAATGATTATCGACCAACTGATTTCCGTCGAGTAAATACAGACCATACAAATACGACGTGCACTGTTCTTCAGCAAGCAGGATATTCAGATTATTGCGGACGATAGCACCGTCCAACGTCATGGTGGTTATATGGAATTCAGAGTGCCTCTGCTGCTTGGCTGCAGTATAACCCACATGATAGGAATTGCGGTTTTCCAGTTGCACCTTGGTCAAATCGAGTATTGCATACTGCTCGGTAAGGACTTCGGTGACTGCATTCGTAAATGCGGATGAAGCTGATCCGTTGGTATGGAAAGACTCGATTATCTGTACATTGCTAGACTCTTCTGCAACGAACAGGTTCCTGGGCGAAACCAATGCCGGAGCATCAGGAGAATCGTTTATGAAAAGGAAGTGTACGGGCCTATCCAGTTTCACGCCTTTTGAAACATGCAGGAATGCACCTTCAAAAATGAATGCCGTATTCAAATCGACCAATGTCCCGTTTTGCATGGTAGCGATCTTGCCAAGATGCTCTTTCACTGCGGGATGAACATGATGTTCTGAAAGCGAACCGACGATGACTCCGCCAGGGAGTGAACCGGTTTTTGATAATTCATGGTCGAGAAACCCGTTTACAAAAACCATCAAATGGACATCCTCGCCTGCTATAAGATACGGCGTAATGGATTTTGCGTCAATGGATGACTTGTTGACCGGCCTGAAAGCGCCATTGCTGATCGGCGCAAGATTCGTGTATTTCCACTCTTCATCCTTGACTGTAGGAAATCCGTTTTCCATGAAACGGTTGAATGCCTCGCCACGCAGGGGCTTCCAATCCGTTGAAAGCACGTTACCAGAAAAACTTTCGAAGGACGTCTGAATGTTTTTTATGTTCGACATGGCTTGGAAGGTATATTTATCAGGTGTTTGCGTTTGCGGTTTCAACTTCTTCCTTGATCCAATCGTAACCCTTCTTCTCCAATTCAAGAGCGAGGTCTTTGGTACCGGTTTTCACGATACGGCCTTTATAGAGCACGTGAACCACATCCGGAACGATATGATCGAGTAAGCGTTGATAGTGGGTGATCACAACGAACGAACGTTCCTTGCTACGCAGTGCATTGACACCGTTCGCTACTATACGCAGTGCGTCGATATCCAGACCTGAATCCGTTTCATCGAGAACACATAATGAAGGCTCTAGCATGGCCATCTGGAAGACCTCGTTACGCTTTTTCTCACCACCACTGAATCCTTCATTCACGGAGCGCTGTGTCATCGCTTTGTCCATTTCGACCAACTTCATTTTCTCTTTCATCAATGCAAGAAAATCCTTGCTGTCGAGCGGTTCTAGACCACGTCCTTTGCGGACTTCGTTCAATGCTGTCTTGAGAAAGTTAGCATTACTCACTCCGGGAATCTCTACCGGATACTGGAAGGCTAGAAAGAGACCCTTACGGGCTCGATCTTCCGGCGCCATTTCCAACAGGTCTTCACCATGGAACATGACCGAACCATCGGTCACTTCATAATCCTCGCGCCCGGCCAATACCGATGCGAGCGTGCTTTTTCCGGAACCGTTCGGCCCCATGATGGCATGCACTTCTCCGGGTTTCACATCCAAAGAAAGTCCGCGAAGAATTTCTTTCTCCTCGATACGCGCGTGCAGGTTTTTTATCGTCAACATCTCTCCTAGCATTGCTTTTTACTTTAAACTTTTAACTTATTACTACTTCAACCGACCGAACCCTCCAATGAAATCGCCAACAGCTTCTGTGCTTCGACGGCGAATTCCATCGGCAATTGATTGAAGACTTCTTTGCAATAACCATTGACAATCAGTCCGACCGCATCTTCTGTGGAGATGCCGCGTTGATTGCAGTAGAATATCTGGTCTTCGCCGACTTTTGAAGTAGTGGCTTCGTGTTCGACACGAGCGGTCTTGTTGTGCACTTCGAGGTAAGGGAACGTATGCGCTCCGCACTTGTCGCCAAGCAACAGCGAATCGCACTGAGAGAAATTACGTGCCTTGTCGGCGCGTTTACCGATCCTGACAAGTCCACGGTAGGAATTGTGGCTCTTGCCCCCGGATATGCCTTTTGATATGATAGTGCTTCGGGTGTTCTTGCCGATATGGATCATCTTGGTTCCGGTATCGGCCTGCTGCATGTTGTTAGTCACCGCCACAGAGTAGAACTCCCCGATGGAATGATCGCCCTTCAAAACGACACTTGGATATTTCCAGGTGATTGCAGAGCCGGTTTCTACCTGTGTCCAGGAAATCTTGGAATGCTCTCCTGCACAAAGACCGCGTTTCGTAACGAAGTTGTAAATGCCACCACGACCTTCTTTATCGCCCGGATACCAATCCTGTACGGTAGAATATTTGACTTGTGCAGCCTTATGGGCATAGATCTCGACAACAGCGGCATGAAGCTGGTTCTCGTCACGCATCGGTGCTGTGCACCCTTCAAGATAACTTACATAAGCTGCCTCATCAGCCACTATCAGTGTACGCTCGAACTGTCCTGTGCCGGATGCATTGATTCGGAAATAAGTCGAAAGCTCCATAGGACAACGTACACCCTTTGGGATATAACAGAAGGAGCCGTCACTGAATACTGCAGAGTTCAATGCGGCGTAGAAATTATCGGTGTATGGGACAACAGATCCGAGATACTGTTTGATCAGTTCCGGATAATCGTGTACAGCTTCGGAGAACGAACAAAAGATAACTCCTTTTTCAGCAAGGGTCTCGCGGAACGTCGTCTTCACTGATACACTGTCGATGACCGCATCAACTGCTACATTCGCTAAACGCTTTTGCTCTTCCAAAGAAATACCCAACTTTTCAAAAGTGGCTTTGATTTCAGGATCCAACTCATCGAGACTGTTGAGTTGTTTCTTGGGCTTTGGAGCTGAGTAATAAATGATGTCCTGGAAATCGACAGGAGGGTAATTCACGTTCGGCCACTTGGGCTCTTCCATGGTCTGCCAATGACGGAAAGCCTTCAAGCGGAATTCCAACAACCACTCCGGCTCGTTCTTTTTTGCAGAGATGAAACGGACAATGTCCTCATTCAATCCTTTCGGAGCATTCTCCGAATCAATATCGCTTACGAATCCCCATTTGTATTCACTGGTGGCAAGATCGTCGAGTATTTTCTGGTCCTGGCTCATTCCTTCGTCAGTCTTTTTGCTACTGACCTTTTTGTTATTTGGACTGATTCTAAATTTTCGTTTTGGGCAAAAAAAATATCACACGGAGAAGCTCTCGCCACATCCACACGTACGCGACGCATTAGGATTATTGAACGAAAATCCTTTTCCGTTCAATCCGTCGGTGAAATCAAGCTCGGTACCGATGAGGTAGAGAAAGCTTTTTTTGTCACAAACGATTTTGATGCCTTTGTCTTCGAATACTTTATCGTCGGCTTTCAGTGCACTATCAAACTCCAGTTTGTACGTCAGGCCGGAGCACCCTCCACCATCGACCCCGACACGGATGAAGGCGTCGTTCGGACGGCTTTCTTTCTGCATCAGCTCGACGGCTTTCTCTTTCGCCCTTTCGGTTACTGTTATCATTTCTAGGTAGTTATACTCAATTATTAATACAAAGGTAGTGATAATACCGCCTGAAGGCAACCCCTAAAAATCCGGTTTTGAATTGATTAACAAAGATTTAACGGGTTTGTTTGGGATTTATTCGCCCTCCAGTGTTTGGATTAACTTTGCCAGATGACAGAAAACCAGTCCCGTCGTACCGAAATCAGCGAATTAGGAGAGTTCGGACTTATTGAAGAAATCCGCCAATCAGTAACCATTTATAATCCAGAGGAGACCATCAAAGGAATCGGTGATGATGCTGCAGTTTTGGACACGAAAGGAAATTTGACAGTTACCACCACCGACATGCTCGTTGAAGGTGTTCACTTCGATCTTTCATTTCATCCACTGCGACATCTCGGTTACAAATCGATCGTGGTGAATCTTTCGGATCTTTTTGCCATGAATGCTCTTCCGAAACAGGTATTGGTCAGTGTAGCCCTATCCAACAGATTTTCGATGGAAGCCTTCGATGAGCTTTATGGTGGCATGCAAGCCGCGTGTAGGAATTACAAGGTTGACTTGGCAGGAGGTGATACGACTTCTTCAAGGTCCGGGCTAGTCATCTCCATCACGGCTATCGGCGTTGCGAACAGTGATGATCTTGTTTACCGTAGCACGGGAAAAGAAAAAGACCTGCTGTGTGTTTCGGGAGATCTTGGCGGCGCCTACTTGGGGTTACAAGTGCTCGAGCGAGAGAAAAGGATTTTCATGGAGAATCCGGGTATCCAACCGGATCTTTCCGGAAACGATTACATCCTTGAACGACAACTCAAACCTGAGGCTCGTCGCGATATCATCGAGAAATTACGTGAACTTGGCGTGAAGCCGACTTCCATGATCGACATCTCCGATGGTCTTGCATCGGAGATTTTCCATCTTGCAAAACAGTCAGGATTGGGATGTGAATTGTATGAAAGCAAGATTCCGATGCATCAGCAGACCTACGAGCGCGCAAGGGAGTTCGGCCTTGACCCCACAGTATGTGCATTGAGTGGCGGGGAAGATTATGAATTACTTTTCACCATCCGTCCGGATGACTACGAAAAAATACGTGAGCATTTGGATGTTTCAATCATCGGACATATGACCGACGCATCAATGGGCATAAACCTGGTGACCAAATCAAGCGGAACCATTCCGCTCAAAGCGCAAGGATGGGATGCGTTGTTGGGTAACTGATTTAGGCAGTTGACGGTTAGCGGTTGGCGGTTTGCAGTTTCCGGTATGCGGTTTTTAGACTAATCAAGTTTTACAGAGTATATTTCATTGCATTAATGAGGACTGCACATCGAAGATCACAGGTGATATTTGCAAGATGGGAACGTATAAGGATTTGCAAGTGTATCAACTTTCTTTTCATTTAGCGCTTGACATCCATTTTCAATCACTAAGATTCCCCAAGCACGAGCAGTTTGCTCTTGCGGATCAAATCAGAAGGTCTTCCCGCTCGACATGTGCGAATATCGTTGAGGCCTACAGGAAAAGATCCTACCCCAGACACTTCATTAGTAAATTGTCAGATGCTGATGGGGAGAATACGGAAACATGCGTATGGCTCGACTTCGCAATAAGCTTTGGGTATATTGAAAAGGCTTCCTATGATAAAATGAAATCGAGCTGTAATAGCATTGGAAACCTTATCGGCAATATGATGAAGCATCCCTCAAGGTTCTGCCAACCGCGAACTGCCAAACGCCAAACGCTAACCGTCAACCGCGAACCATCAACTCCTCGATTTCTTCCACCTCGATCGGAATCTGCTCCATAAGGTCGACAGGGCCTTTTCCAGTGATAAGGATGTCGTTCTCGATACGAATACCTAAACCTTCTTCCGGAATATAGATGCCGGGCTCACATGTAAGGACCATGCCCGGTTGTAAAGGCTCGTAACGACTGCCGATATCGTGCACATCCAGTCCGAGAAAATGGGACGTACCATGCATGAAGTACTTTTTATATAGCGGAGCTTTTGGATCCTGTTTCTTGACGGCCGCTGCATCAAGAAGTCCGAGCTTGATCAATTCGTCCTCCATCACCTTGCCCACTTCCTCATGATACTTGGAAATGACGGTGCCGACCACCAGCATTTTCTTTGCAGCCCGCATGCCCCTAAGCACGGCATCAT
>JBJSZR010000350.1:0-2176 GCA_046090385.1 Bacteroidota bacterium | reverse complement strand
GCCATCGGATAGGTGCCGTCAGAAATCCAATAATTGATGACCGGATCGATAGTGCCGTTTCCATCGAAGTCTTTTACGTACAATAGTGCAGGATGAGTGCTGTCAGCTTTCATCTGTTCGTTATTGCCTCGGTTACCTCCTATGATGTCGATATCCCCATCCTGATCTATATCTGTTGCAATGATTTTATTCCACCATCCTGGATACGATTCCAATCCCGAAGATGCTGATTCTATAAACTGTCCGCTACGATAGATGAATACACGGACTGGCATCCATTCTCCTGATATGATAAGGTCTTTGTGGCCGTCGGAATCGATATCAGCAAATTCTGCATCCATTACCATTCCGGCTGATTTGAGCTCTGGGCACCAAGTATCAGTCATATCCGAGAATTTACCCTGATCATTCCTGAGCAAGACCGATGCTAGCGGTAATCCATAGCCGGCGTGACGTGTACATCCGCCTACGAAAATATCCATGTCTCCATCTTCGTCAATATCGGTTTCGTGGATACATAATCCTGCCATAGTGTCTGTAGGCACACCGTCATGGCTTCGTGTGAAATTTCCTTTTCCCTGATTGATGTAAAGTCTGTCCTGAAGCTCAGGTGATCCATCGGGAAACTCATTGCTTCCTGAAACAACAATCAAGTCCATATCCCCATCCCCATCTGCATCTGAAAACAAACTTTGCCCGTCCTCTTTAAGGCTGTCATTTGAAATTTCATCATTGTTTACAGCAATGAAACAGTCCTTTTTTTGTAGAAGTAATGTCCCTGAGTATCCGGCTGAACCGCCTATGTAAAGGTCTTGTTTTCCGTCGCCGTCAGCATCTCCTTTAGCAATTCTCGGTCCGAGATTTGAAAGTCGATGTGGCAGTAAGAACTCGGTTTTGAAATCGATGTAGTCGCTTTCCTGATGCGTATGGTTTATGATCGAATCTGCTCGTTGAAAGAGAAGTCGTGGTGAAGACGGCTTGGTTTCCCTGATGGACTTGGCTTCAGAATAGACTGCTTCATATGTTTTTTCGGTTGTCAGATTTTTCATGACGGTCACTCTCCCGTCCGGCCACGTGATTTTTGCATCATCAACTTTTTCAAATCGTCCGGTGCCGAAAAGCACCGTGGCGTCTACGGATGACTGATATCCTCTGGCCAAGTATAATTCTTGTGTCTGTATTCGATCTCCGGTCCGTATATCGATCCTTGTTCCAATGCCTTTAAGGTTGTTTTTCGCACCGGTCAGCTTGAACCGGATGTGATGATTTTCACTGTTTACATTGTTCCTGTAAATGAAGGCCGGTGCATTCGTGTTGTTTACTATGAGATCCAAATCTCCGTCATTGTCCAAATCGGCTGCAACAGCCCCGCTACTGAGCGAATTTTCTGTGATGCCGTTTTCAAGACCTGTATTATCGAACGTGAGTCCGTTTCTATTCATGAAAAGATAATTAGGAATATCGATGGATGGTATCTGATTCACCAGTTCCATGAGATTGGCTTTCACTCCAGTTTTTCTCGCCTCCGCTTTTGCATCCTCATACGTATATTTCAGGAAATCCATGTTGATGTAATTCCTTCGATAACCGTTGGTGATATAAAGGTCCTTGAGGCCGTCATTATCAAAGTCGGCTGCGACAGGGGTCCAGCTCCAATCCGTATTGGAAATTCCTGCAAGTTGACCGATTTCTGAAAAGGTGCCATTGCCATTATTCAAATGCAGGCAATTACGCATCACCTGATGATGATAACCATAGCGTACCTGCATCCAGTACCTGTCGTAATTCGCCGGTCCTCTCATTTCTTTCTGGCGAAAGTTGTCTTCCGGTAACATGTCGAGAGTCACGATATCGTTCCACCCATCGTTATTCAGATCGGTCATGTCACATCCCATGGAGAAGTGTGAAATATGCCCCATCATCTCCGGAAGACGGTCGGTGAAAGTGCCGTCGTGATTGTTTATGTACAGATAATCGGGTTCCGTATAATCGTTTGCAATGTAGATATCTGCCCAGCCATCGTTATTGATATCGCCGGTTGCTATGCCTAGTCCGAAACCGATGGCACTGCCACGAATACCTGCGGCTTCGCTTATGTCAATGAACCGGCCGTTGTCGTTCCGGAAAAGTTTATCGCCTGCAACCGGATCGCGTTTCATCCGCATTTCACGGATAT
>JBJSZR010000349.1:0-1215 GCA_046090385.1 Bacteroidota bacterium | reverse complement strand
CTCTGGCATTGCAGGAAAGCAATGTCCATTATTTCACCTCAGGAGATCCGATTCTTGACAATGATACGGTACTTGTTTTCAGACGTTACTATCGTGAAAAATATGCTACAGAACCTCTTGAGTCCGCCTATGTCGGTTATGATGCCATCAGGATGATACTCAAGTGCCGTAGCAAGGCGGGAAGGGATTTTCTGATGGATCCGGATATGCGATCCTACAGGGGAATTTTTTCCGAATACAAGTTCGAAAGACCTGTTGAAAGTGAATGTTATGAGAACAAGCGGATTGTCGTTTGGTCATTCGAGAATATCATTCCTGAACGGGTGGTCGAAAAAGAAGAAGACTGAAATAGATGCTCGAAGAAAGAAGAAAGGAGATTGCCGGGTTTTTCCGCCAGCTACAAGTTGATATTTGTTTGGCGCTGGAAACAGAAGACGGTGTCGGTCATTTCTGGGAGGATGCTTGGGAACGACCAGGTGGAGGAGGAGGACAGACACGGGTTATCGCTGAAGGTGCTGTGATAGAAAAAGGCGGTGTGAATTTCTCTGCGGTTTTCGGTAAGCCACCTGAATCAATCGTGCGTCATGCCGGATTTGACCCTGAACAAGTCGATGAATTTTTCGCCTCTGGTGTGTCAATCGTAATTCATCCGAAAAGTCCGATGGTTCCGATCATCCACATGAATGTCCGCTATTTTGATCTCGGTAATCGTACCTGGTGGTTTGGTGGTGGCATCGATCTGACTCCACATTATGTTAAATCGGAGGATGCTTTCTTTTTTCATGATTCCTTAAAAAAGGTCTGCGACAGGTTTGATGCTACTTATTATCCTGAATTTAAGAAGTGGGCCGACGATTATTTCTTCATTGGTCACAGGAACGAAACACGTGGTATTGGCGGTATTTTTTTCGATTATCTGAAAGACTCGGCGCATTTTTCCTTCGACCAGCGGTTTGAATTCGTCCAGGAAGTCGGAAAATCTTTTCCGGTGATTTATTGTGAACTGATGCGAAGGAACCGTTCCTTACCGTTCGATGAGAGCCATCGGGAATGGCAACTTCTCCGCAGGGGCCGCTATGTCGAGTTCAATCTGGTTCTTGACCGGGGAACGAAATTCGGGCTGGAGTCGCACGGACGTACGGAGTCTATTCTCATGAGTCTGCCTTCAACGGCAAGTTGGGCATATGATTATCATCCTCAACCGGGAAGTCCGGA
>JBJSZR010000348.1:0-9983 GCA_046090385.1 Bacteroidota bacterium | reverse complement strand
GTAACTGTCACGGTCACCTCATCATGATCGGACGGTGTGAGGAAGAACTCCAGCTTGAAAACCCCGGAGGATGGATTAGGATCGACGGAGGGCAACAAAGTGACGGCGAAGTCATCGAGACCTGTGGTGGGCGCTTCACATGCAGTAGAAGTAAGCAGTGTAGGATAAAAATTATTCATGAACGATGACATACGTACACTTTGCTGGAAAGTGAACATGTTGAGACAGACGTCATCAGAATAGTCCATATAGTTCATGAACATCACACCATTGGGACTTGAGGAAGCTGGGGCGCAATTATCGTTATAAGGAAAAGTCCGGCAGCCATAGTTTTCAGAACCTTGATTCGGAGTATCAGGACAATAATCCGTTCCACCGCAAGTGCCGTTGTCGTCGCCCCAAATGTGATACAAGCCGAAACAATGAGAGATTTCATGAACAGTGGTGCGACCAAGGTTATATGTCGGGGAAAGTGTACCCACTCTTCCAAAAACATTGTAATGAACAACCAGACCATAGGTATTTGAAACAGAAGAAGTGGGAAACTCACCGTAGCCGAGAACACCACCACCAAGACTGCAAACCCATATATTGAGAAAACGGGTCGGATCCCAGGCATTCAATCCGCCGGAAGAATAGAATTTCACATTATTATTGGTTGAAAAGGAAGTGATAGTGGTCTGTCTGCGTTCAATTCCCGTTGAAGGATTACCGGCGGTATCCTGTTGAGCAAGGCAGAAGCGGAAAGCAGTGGCTCGAGCATAGATTTTGAAAGGCGCAGGAGTGTTGACTGTATCAGCATTTAGTCTGGCAAAATCCTCATTCAGAACATCGATCTGAGACTGTATCTGAGCATTCGAAATATTCTGTGCAGTGGTGCGATAAACAACGTGGACGACGACCGGAATAGTCAGAACAGCCTCTGACATCCTCGAAACATCCATACGGCTGATATATTCCTGAATTTGTTGCTCGTCGATGAAACGTTGCTGACGTATTGATGGATCAGCCAGCATACGCTCCCGCATGTATTCATCCGTAGCGCAACGGATAATATGTTGTGAAAAAGAGAGGTTGCAAAAACCGCTCATTAAAAAAACAAGCAGAAACGTCTTCAGATATTTCAGTTTCATGATTTTCAATATGTTTCGTAAGGCAAAGATACCGCTAATGGGGTGACTTTCTCAAGAAATATCGACCAGGGATTGCATGAATGCCGTCCTGCTTAATTCAACTACAGAACCTGACCTCCATTCCGGAATAAGTAACGACCCGATCCTGACCCTTATCAATCTCAACGTTGGAAAACCCACTGCAGCTGTCATTTTTCGCACTTGTCTGTTCTTCCCTTCATGCAGTGTCAAGGATATCCACGAGTCCGGAACAGATTTTCTGAAACGGATCGGAGGATTTCGCTCCGGAAGTTGTGGTAATTCCTCAAGGATCCTGGCTTGGCAAGGCCTGGTCTTATACGGCTTACCGTTGATGGAAACCGAAGGGCCGGATTGCAAAATAACCAGCGCGTCCATATTGATGATTCCTTCAACCTGGACCCAGTATTCCCGCTGATGACCAAAATCAGGATCCAACAGGGATTTGTTCAACGTCCTTTCACTGGTGAGCAATAAGAGCCCCTCACTGTCTGCATCCAGTCTGCCAATCGGATAAACATCCTTAGGAAATAAAAAATCCAAATCTGCCAAAGTCGGATGATCGCCTTCTCTGGAAAAACGGGATAGCATACCGAATGGTTTGTAGACAGCGAAATAACGATCTGAACTTTTTTCCATAAAAATTGTCCACCAAGATAGGTTTTTAAGAAAGTATTAAATTTGCTTTTAACAAAGAAAAAAGCAGTGCACTTCTTCAGGACCATTATCACTTTTTTCTTCCTGCTATTCATTGCTCCAGGACCATTGCTTCATGAGCTGTCCGGGCATGAAGATACGTGCGACTATCACGCAGTTCCAACGGGCACCGACGAGATTTGCCCGGAACACCATCATTGTGAAATATGCCATTTCGAAGGTCCAGGCTTTTTCGAAACAACGTTTTCAAAAGACCTGGTTGTCGAACTGAATGCCGAACCTTTTTTAGCCGGATATGAACCGGCACAATTTTCATGTCTGCCTGAAGCTTTATCAAACAGAGGTCCTCCCACCACACAAGTTTGACTTTTTTGAACCGCAATGGAAGCGGTCATACTTCAATTGCTTCAACCTTAAAAATTCATCATCCATGGGGAATCTTCATATCCTATTGACATTAATTTTCATCTCCATCATCATAAAAACCACAAGTGGACAACAATTAAAGGGACGTATCACTGATAAATCGAGCGGAGAAGCGTTACCCGGCTGTACCATTTTCATACCAGATCTCAGAACCGGAAGTACGACTGACGATAAAGGAAATTACCAATTAGAACACTTGCCATCTGGAGAATTCCTTGTGCAATTCCGATCCGTCGGATACACCTCTTTTTCAAAAAAAATAGATTTCAGTTCTCCCGTTTCCTTGGACATAGAGCTTGAAAAACGTGCGATGGAGGCTGGAGAGGTTGTAATAACCGGTACTGCCTTTGCGAGCGATGACAGAAGAATGAGTGCACCGGTCAGCTCAATCGGACGACTTGAATTACAAAGTCTGGCAGCACCAAATCTGGTACAGGCTTTGACAAGAATTCCCGGTGTTTCATCTTTAAGTACGGGAGCAGGAATCGGTAAGCCGGTGATTAGAGGATTGGGGCTCAACCGAGTGGTAACGGTGAACCAAGGAATCAGGCAAGAGGGCCAACAGTGGGGAGAGGAGCATGGACTGGAAATCGACCAGTTCGCAGCCGATAGAATCGAGGTGATGAAAGGACCGGCATCTTTACAATACGGCTCAGATGCCCTTGGAGGTATCGTCAACATTTTGGAACCAATGGCAGCCTCCTCGGGAGAAATCCGAGGAGAATTGAATACACAATATTCAACCAATAACAGACTTTGGGGAGGCTCGTTCATGGCCGAGGGAAATAAGGACGGATTGATTGCCAGAATAAGAGCAAGCGGGAAATCAGCAGCATCATTCCGGACCCCGGAAGAAAGAGTCTATAACTCAGGATTCGATGAGCTTTCCCAGTCCGTCCTGATCGGTGCCAACAAACGTTGGGGATATTCACATCTGCAGATCAGCAATTGGCGGTCACATATCGGATTGACCGAAGGTGAAAGGAATTCATCAGGGAAATTCGTGGACGAGGATGACAACCCGATTCCTGAAAATGTAATCGATTCAAGGGAAATCGAACTTCCATCCCAAAGGATAGATCACTTGAAAATCAGCAGCACCAATAATTTCATTCTGAATAGAAGTCAACTTCGTTTCAATGCGGGCTTCCAGCAAAATGAGCGTAAAGAATTCGAGGATCTTCCTGATGAAGCGAGCATTCACATGAGACTTCGGACTTTGACGACTGATGTGCGATATTATCCGAATGTAATAAACGGTTGGGAGAGCGCTGGTGGTTTTTCTGCCATGTTCCAGGAAAATCTGAACCTCGGTGAAGAATATCTAATCCCGGACTATGATCAAAAAGATGCGGGAGCTTTTTTAACCTCCAAAAAAAACTTGGAAAAGACGACGTATGAGGCCGGAGCAAGGTTTGATATTCGACGAATCGATTGGCAGAGCACACTTTCTGAAGGGGATACTATTTTCGAAGCAGCTGACAGGGAGTTTCAAGCCTTTTCCGGTTCGATAGGAATGACTCACTCATTCAACGACAAAATCACTATAAAAACAAGTTTAGGCAGAGGATTTCGGGCGCCAAGTGCTTCAGAGCTGACTGCCAACGGGCTTCATGAAGGTACGTTCAGATATGAAATTGGCGACAAAAATCTACGTCCTGAGACAAGCCTCCAGTTCGATATCGGCTTCATTGCCGAGACAGAGTACCTGTCTCTGAATCTGTCTGCATTTGCAAATAGCATAAATAATTTCATTTACTACAGGAATTTAGAGGGAGAAACGACCGTAGCTGACAACGATACATTTCTTGTTTATAGATATGTACAAGGAAAAGCAAATCTGCGGGGAGGGGAGCTGACGCTCGACTTGCACCCGTTGAAAGAAATCCATTTTGAGAACACCATTTCCATGGTGATCAGCGAAAACACCTCGATATCTACGCCACTACCTTTCACACCTCCGATACGAACCACACATGCGTTGCGGTATGACAGAACGACCGGAAAAAAAACTTCCATGCATGTAACACTCGAGCTCGAAAACAATTTGGCTCAGAAACGAATCGATGTGTTTGAAACAGAAACAGACGGATACATGTTGTTGAATATGGCATTCAGCATAGATATCCTGATGGGAAGTCGTACAGGAAGTCTTTTTATAAGAGCAGACAACCTGTTCAATAAATCATATTTCAATAACATGAGCAGATACAAAGAAATCGGTGTCAGAGGGATGGGAAGGAATTTCTCGATCGGACTGCAATTACCATTAGAATTCAAAAATCCATGACATTTCCGTGGCATGAAATCGAAACCAATTCGTTAATTTCACGTTACTTCAATAAAAAAACATGAATACCAAAAAAATTGCACTCGGGTTAAGTCTGTTGATGCTTGGTTCATTCGTCATTTTCTATTCTTGCCAGGACGACGAAAACACCTGCATAGGAGGAAGCGGTGGGCAACTTACAATCGTAGCAAAGCTTAAGCATCATGGCGAAGTGATTGCGAATCTTACCGGCCAGCCGGATACCGTTTGGATCAAGTATAACGTACAAGAGTGGTCAAATGCCCCTTTAGGAGCAGACGCCAGGATAATCGGTGAGGAGGGCGAAGACCACATACACCTTGAAGGACTAAAATGTGGCAAGTACTATCTTTATGGATCCGGTTTCGACACCACCTATCAGATGGTGGTAAGGGGCGGAATTCCTCTGAATACATCACAAACTTCAGGCGAATTACTCCTCGATATTCCTGTGACTGAATAATGAAAAAAAAGCTCCTGAATGGGAGCTTTTTTTTGCTACAAAATTGAATGTAAATTGTACTGATGAAAAAGCGGGAAAAAGAATACTCATTGATCATCATCCTACTTTTTTTCTATTTCATCGCAGCAGGATGCAACAAAGACAAAGAATCTTTCCAACAGGTATCAGGAAGTCTGCGTATGAACGTATATGCCAAGCACCACAGCTGGGGAGTCGAAGGCTTATCCGTTTACTTGGAAGATAATGCACTTCAATTTCCAGGATATGATACAACTGCCTACACGTGGAAGGAAAAGACAGATTCACTTGGATTCACGAGCTTTAATGAACTTTTCCCGGGTGATTATTACCTGTACGCAACCGGCTATGACAGTATTTGGGGCGATAGTGTTATAGGATATATGCCTGTTTCGATTTCCAACCAGAATACCATAAAAAGTACTTTGAACATCGAAATGTATGTCAGTGAATAAAGAAAGATTCAAGTTCGGCAGAATATTGATTGCAACATGTCTGATCGCATCCCTATCTTCAGTGTCCGGTTGCAGAGATAAGACTCAACCGCAGCCTGATACCTCCGGCTATCCGTCTGAAGTGGCGGATATCATACTTACCAGATGCGCAACAACAGGTTGTCACAACAGTGCGAATGCAGCCAACGCAGCTGGAATAGATCTGAGCAGTTGGAATAAAATGTTCGATGCGGGCAGAAACGGGAATTCAGTGATACCGTATTCCTCCGACTACAGTTACCTTTTGTATTCAATCAACACGGATACCAACCTGGGGCCTGTTTTGGAACCAACGATGCCATTCAATCAGGCGCCACTATCAACCTCTGAATACGACTTGATCCGCCAGTGGATCCTACAAGGGGCTCCGGACAAGGAAGGGAATACCCGTTTCCCAGATTCACCTTCGAGAAAAAAAATCTACACTTCGATGCAAGGTTGCGATCAAGTGGCGGTGATCGATGCAGAAAGCAGATGTATCATGAAATACGTTCCTGTGGGAGCCGATCCATCCATCATCGAATCGCCACATATGGTAAGAATTTCTCCGGACGGACAATATTGGTATTCGGTGTTCTACTCTGGTTCAGTACTTCAAAAATTCAGGACATCCGATGATCAACTTGTAAGCACCTTGAATGTAGGTTCGGGCGACTGGAACACCATCATCATCACTCCGGACGGACGCAAAGGCTTTTTGAACGCCACGATTGCCGGTATAACCGCAGTAATCGATTTAGAAACAATGACGGAAACTACGAGGTTCAGCATGGATTTCCCCCATGGAGGATTCATCACACCTGATGGAAACTCCTTGTATCTGACCTGTCAATTGGGCAATTTCATCCAAAAAGTAGACCTTACCACAGCACCATTTTATGACACTGAAACGATCATTCTTGAGCCCGGAGAAACGCGAACGACTGCATCTCGCTATGATCCGCATGAGATGGTATTGTCCAATGATGGAACAAAGTACTTCGTAAGCTGTCAAGGATCTAATGAAGTGCGGATATTCAACACTTCAAATGATTCGCTACTCTCCATTTTGAATGTAGGCGCCAAACCACAGGAATTCAGCACCTCCTCTACTCACCCTTACCTGTATGTGACATGTACGGAAGACCCTGTTGCCACAGGCAAAAAGGGAAGCGTTTATGTGATCGATATGAATACAAGCAGTGTCATATCCTCCATATATGTTGGTTACCAGCCACATGGCATAGCCGTAGATGATGATCATGAATTGGTATATGTGGCCAACCTGAATATCGATCCGAATGGACCGGCACCGCATCATATCTCCAGCTGCGGGGGTCGTAATGGATATATTACTTGTATCAATCAACTCACGTTGCAGCCTTTTTCTATTCCAGCAGCATCCGGTCCACCATACGTATTCAAGCAGGAAGTTTTGACTGCTCCCTATTTCGTAAGCTATAAAAAGTGATTCGGATCAAAACAACAGTTCTGGTAGATCGAAATTGCGGCCTCTGTAATACATGGGAAAAACGCCTTTCTACAAAAGTAAACAGGACAGTTGCCTTTGATGCAATCGAACGACTAGATCAATACATACACGACGAAAAAAGTCGAGCGGTGTTGCTCACCAGTGACTCGATGATCGTGATTCAAGAAGGTGATGTATTCATTAGATCAGCTGCTATCCGGGCCTTACTTGCTGAATGTGCAGGCCCATATAAGTATCTAGGATGGCTTTTGAGTGTGGTGCCACGACCGATCGGGGATGTTTTTTACCGGATCATTTCCAGAAACAGACATCGCCTGGGAAGATGCGATGTCAACCAATAAAAAAAGTCCCGATGGTGCGGGACTTTGACTGAATAAGAAATCTAACCATTCACTTGGAGGCAGGCTGGTTCATATTATCCAGTACATCCATGACCTCCTTGACGGCTTTTGCAGAAGCATGAACGAGTTTCATTTCGTCTTCCGTCAATTTGAGTTCGATGATCTCTTCTATTCCGTTTCTACCCAACTTGACTGGAACTCCCAGGTAGATGTCTTTTAGGCCGTACTGCCCATCGAGTAATACGCAACACGGAAAAATCCTTTTCTGGTCTTTCACGATCGCTTCTACCATTTGAGCTGCTGCAGCGCCCGGAGCGTACCACGCAGATGTGCCCATCAGGTTGACAAGTTCGCCTCCACCCTTTTTAGTCCTGTCAACTATGGCATCAAGGCGATCTTTTTCGATAAGTTCAGTTACAGGAATACCTGCGACAGTCGTATAGCGAGGAAGTGGCACCATGGTGTCGCCATGCCCACCCATAAGAACGGCTTGAATGTCTTTGGGTGACGTATTCAATGCTTCTGCGAGGAAAGCGCGGTATCGTGCTGTATCGAGAATTCCTGCCATACCAAAAACACGACTGGGATCCACTTTTGCAGTAAGGTATGCGCAGTACGTCATTACGTCGAGCGGATTAGAAACGACTATGATGATAGTGTCGGGAGAATATTTGATGATATTCTCCGTGACGGAGCGCACAATTCCAGCATTGGTTGCGATCAGGTCATCACGACTCATACCAGGCTTACGTGGCAGACCCGATGTTATCACCACTACATCGGAGTTCGCCGTTTTGGAATAATCATTAGTACTACCAATCATACGAGTGTCGTACAAATTGATGGGGCTTGTCTGCCAGATATCCAGTGATTTCCCTTCTGCAATTCCTTCTTTGATGTCGAGAAGCACTACTTCCCTGACGAAATCCTTGTGTGCGATTACATCTGCACACGTGGCACCGACGTTACCGGCACCGACGACTGTGACTTTCATGATTCGTGATTTAAAAATGGGAATGCAAAGGTAAGGAAATCATGATAAAAACGACTTTTTTCGAGACGAACCCACTACCGATTTTGGAAAAACAGGACCAAAAAAAGACAGCCATATTCCGTGAATTGACAGATCGGATTTTTGCAAGAAAAAGGTTGATTATCATGTATTTTTAGATTACTTTGCTCGTAGGATTCAAGGTTTACCATTTCATGTTTACAACCCGCTCTGATGTGAATACTTTGATTTCTGCACACCAAATAAATGATTGATGACTAACAGCTACCCTGAGACAGCCAAGCCATCTTCATCAAGGTATGTTTTTGAACTGACTGAAAAAAACACAGAAAAGCAACGGGCACTAAAGCCTAGCTTTTATGTTCATTTTCTTGTCATATTACTCACCGTGTCTGTCATGGGTTTTTCCCAAACGCCGGGTATTTTATCTTCGAACTTCCCACAAGGCGACACACTTCTACCGAGGCCCTGCGAGCAGCATTTTCTGATTGTATTCGACCATATACCGCCTGATTTGGCCGCTGGTAAGATCGACAATACATTCAAAAGTCATGGATTCACACGAGCCGATCTGGATTTGGAAACAAGCACGCTTCGCTTGACCTGTCCCAAGGGATGTGGCACTGCCGATGTGAAATCGGTAGTTGATGAATTGAACCTCAAAGTAAAGGCATTCCGTCAAGAATACTCCAACAGGATCATTCCAAAAATTTTCGAATGAGCATAGCGAACCGACCTTTGGAACAGTGGCTGAGAAACCCGAATCATACTCGGATGTTCAGTCTGTTCGCATTTTCGCGGCTCAGCTTGCTTATGACCTGCTTTTTCATGTTGCTTTTTTGTCCTTTCAATGTTATAGCTCAAGCTCCTTCAAATGATAATCCGTGTAACGCTACTCCCCTTACGGTAGGTAGTGTTTGCAATTACACCTCCTTCAGCAACGTCAACGCAACAGGAAGTACAGGCGTACCTGCACCAGGTTGCGGTAACTACCAGGGAGGAGATGTATGGTTCTCAGTTGTGGTCCCTGCTGGCGGTACAGTTTTATTGAACAGCCAGATCGGCACACTCACAAACGGTGCGATGGCTGTTTACAGTGGCAGTTGCACGAACCTTACATTGATTTCATGCAGTGACAATGCGAACGGCACGAACATGCCAGCTCTTAATGTTACCGGTCAGACTCCAGGTGCAACTCTATTTGTGAGGTTTTGGGGAAATGCGAATGCCACAGGAGCATTCGGCATTTGCGCTTCAACTCCTGCTACCAACGACGAGCCTTGCTTTTCGACACCACTTCCGGTCAATTCAGGCAATTGCATATATTCACAGGGAAGCAACCTGGGAGCAACGTATTCAGCAGGAGTTGCTGCGCCCAGTTGCGGATCGATCAATGGAGGCCAAGATGTATGGTTTTCAGCAATCGTACCAGCATCCGGTTCTATCGTCATACAGACCCAGTCCGGAACAATGTCGGACGGCGCAATGGCAGTTTATTCGGGCACCTCGTGTTCCGCTCTCAATCAGGTTGCGTGCAATGACGATTTAAGTCTACTGAATACAATGCCCGGCTTGACGGTGAATAATCTTACTCCCGGATCGACGGTATATATACGCTTTTGGAGTTACAACAATGCAAACA
>JBJSZR010000347.1:0-8293 GCA_046090385.1 Bacteroidota bacterium | reverse complement strand
AGCATGTGTCATAGCGCCACCTAATTCTTCAGAAGTAACGTCCTCATGCGTGACAGTCTTTACAACGTTCGGACCGGTGACGAACATATATGATGTGTTTTCCACCATCATGATGAAATCGGTGATGGCTGGAGAATAAACAGCACCTCCGGCGCAGGGCCCCATGATGGCTGAAATCTGCGGTATGACTCCCGATGCACGTACGTTGCGATAAAAAATATCGGCATACCCACCAAGTGAAACGACTCCTTCCTGGATACGTGCTCCACCTGAATCATTCAATCCGATGACAGGAGCGCCGTTCTGCATGGCAAGATCCATGATGCGACATATCTTCTTGGCATGGGTCTCGGACAAGGAGCCGCCGAATACTGTGAAATCCTGTGCGTAAACATATACCAAGCGGCTATTGATGCGACCGAATCCGGTGATGACACCGTCACCAAGATATTTTTCCTTATCCAACCCGAAGTCGGTGGCGCGATGCGTAACAAACATGCCGATCTCTTCGAAAGAACCTTCATCCAAAAGAAAATGAAGTCGCTCCCTGGCAGTGAGTTTGCCTTTCTTATGTTGCGCTTCTATCCGTTCCTTGCCTCCGCCTTGCAATGCGGTTGCCGTCTTCTCACCGAGTGTGTCCAATTTTTCTTTCATGTAGTCAAAATTGATTGTGGAAAGGTACGAAAATGGAGGGAAGGAAGGATGTGATTCCATGCTTACCTTTGATGTATGAAAGAGATCGTCGTAAGCGGTATCCGTAGCACCGGCAACTTGCATTTGGGTAATTATTTCGGCGCTATGCGCAACTTCATCAAGATGCAACATGAATATGAGTGTTTCTTCTTCATCGCCGACTACCATTCACTGACTACCCATCCGAATCCGGCTGATTTCAGTAAAAATGTAAGACAAGTGCTGGTGGAATATCTTGCCTGCGGTCTTGATCCGGAAGTGGCCACCCTGTATATCCAAAGCGATCTTCCTGAAATCGCGGAGCTTTACCTGCTTTTCAACATGAATGCCTACGTAGGTGAATTGGAGCGCTGCACCTCATTCAAGGAAAAAATACGCAAGCAACCGGACAACATCAATGCCGGACTACTCACCTACCCTACACTGATGGCCGCTGATATCCTTATTCACCGCGCAGTGAAAGTGCCAGTGGGTAAAGACCAGGAACAACACCTTGAAATGGCCCGTACGTTCGGAAACCGTTTCAACAGGATTTACAAGACCGAACTTTTTCCGGAGCCGTTTGCATTCAACTACGGGACAACACTGGTCAAGATACCCGGCCTTGATGGTAGTGGAAAAATGGGAAAAAGCGAAGGCGAAGGAAACGCCATTTTCCTCTATGAAGAGCCGGAAGCGATCAGGAAAAAGGTGATGCGTGCTGTAACTGATTCAGGTCCGACTGAACCAAATCAGGAAAAGCCCGAAGCGATCCGAAATATTTTTCTTCTGATGGAAGCCGTTTCATCAGCCGAAACATTGGCCTATTTCGAGGAGCAGTATGCAACGATGAAAATCCGCTACGGCGATATGAAAAAACAGCTTGCAGAGGATATGATCCGATTCACTGAACCGTTACGGGAAAAAATCAAAGTATTATCTGCTGATGACGCATTCATTCATAAGGTTGCAAAAATGGGCGCAGAAAAGGCCCGTGAAAGTGCGCGTAAGACGGTAGCTGAGGCGCGACATGCTATTGGAATCAGGTCCATCTGACTTGTGTACATTTTAGTCGATCTGCTGGCCATCAAATCGAATTCTTCGAGGTTGGGGGTTTAAGGTTTGTCACGTCCAATGACTGCCCCGTCTATTTCGTTCGTTGTATTTCCGCGGAACTGCCTTAAGGAAATTTAAACGAACTCGTTTGAATGGCACGATGAATGAACACTTGAATTCACTTTTTCAATATGCTGATTTATTTTGATTGAACTTACACGAAGGACTTTGATGGACCTAAAGAACTTCGGATGACTTACTATGCAAACATCGTCTACCATTATTTCAGTCAATGTATCATTGCCGATTGAACCGAATGGTTTGCTTTCGCCTTGCCGATTTTGGACACTAACCTGCTCCTCCTGAGAACCTATGTTGGAGCTGAGTAATTCAACAGAACGATCCATTGAATTTTATTTAATTGATTATCATGTAAATATAAATATTAAACAATAAATGTTGCAACATCTATTGTTAAGCCTCATATTTGTACTCTAAAACCTAAAAGCATCGAAAATGAAAAAACAACTCCTTATCGCCACCCTGTTGATGGGTTTCGGCGCAACAGCCCAAAACTGGACCATGGATGAGATCCACAGCAGTGTGAAATTCAAAACCCGGTATATGATGTTCTCCGACGTCGAAGGATCTTTCAAAAAATTCGGCGGAACATTCACTTCCAGTAAGCCGGACTTTTCAGATCTGCAAGTAACCATGAATGTAGAAGTAGGATCGATCAATACCGACAATGATTCGCGTGATGGTCACCTGAAGCAGGATGATTTCTTCAATGCTGAAAAATATCCTACCATGAATTTCAAGAGCACCGGAATCAAATCTCTTGGTGGCGGTAAATATGTCCTTTCAGGTGATCTTACAGTCCGCGATGTGACCAAACGTGTTGACGTTCCACTGGTTTATGGTGGTACCACGAAAGATCCTTGGGGGAATACGCGTGCCGGTTTCAAAGCTACAGGCAAGATCAACCGTAAGGAATTCAAACTGACATGGGACGATAAGAACGCCCTTGGAGAAGCAGTGGTCGGAGACGAAGTGGAATTCACTATAGATGCATCGCTTATCAAAAAATAAAAAAACGAAACCGGTTCCTTAGAACCGGTTTTTTAAAACTCTGTGATTCATGGAAAACAACAATGAAGTGACCGTAACCGTTCTTGATAACGGGCCATTACTGGTGAACGGAACAGTGAAAGTGATTTTGAAAGACGGATCATCTGCCATAAAGGAAGGCAACACGGCACTCTGCCGTTGCGGATTGTCGAAGAACAAACCTTATTGTGACGGAGCCCACCGCTCTTGCGATGTATTGAAAGAATCATGAACATTCATCCGGAAATAGCCAAGCGTAAGAGCCTGCGCGCATTCTCTCAACAAACAGTTGAAGACCACATCTTCTATTCGTTGTTCGAGGCTGCACGCTGGGCGCCTTCCGCATTCAATGAACAACCCTGGCGATTCATAGCTGTGCGCAAAAGCGAAGGATCCTTTAAAAAGATGGCGGATTGTCTTGCAAACAGCAACAGGCTTTGGGCTCAACACGCGGCATTTCTGATTCTTGTTGTTGCAAAAAAGGATATTACCAGAAGCGGAGCCCCGAATCGCCATGCGGCACATGATACAGGATTAGCAGTAGGTAACCTTACTGTGCAGGCTACAGTCAACGGGATCGCTTTGCATCAGATGGGTGGCTTTGATATGTCAAAAGCTTCTGCTGAATTCGCCGTTCCGGATGACTTCGAACCGATTACTATCATTGCCGGTGGTTATCCGGGCAATCCGCAAATGCTCGACGATGATCTGCGTGCCCGCGAATTAGCACCTCGTGTGAGAAAGCCTTTGGACGAATTGGTCTTTGCCGATAGTTTCGGACAGTCGCACCCGCTGTTCATTCCCTCCACATCATCCAGTTGAAATGAAAACCGTTTTTCATCCTTCCGATCGGCGTGGACACGCTGACCATGGCTGGTTGAATGCCAGACATTCCTTCAGTTTTGCGAATTGGTATGACCCCACACGCATCCACTTCGGCATGTTGCGCGTTCTCAACGACGACATAGTATCCGCAGGTGCGGGTTTCGGAATGCATCCTCACACCGACATGGAGATCATCACCATCATCCTGGAAGGATCGCTTCAACACCGTGATGATATGGGAAACGGATCGGTCATACTCCCCGGTGATGTGCAAGTCATGAGTGCAGGCACAGGCGTCTATCATTCTGAATTCAATCCTTCGGAAACTGACTCCACCAACCTTTTTCAATTGTGGATTTTCCCAAAAGAAAAATCAATTCAACCATGTTACGACCAACGCACGTTCGATAAGACTGAACGCGAAGGAAAGATCCAGACTGTAGCATCAGGATTCGGCGTTGGCGATTCATTGTACATCCACCAGGATGCTTCCATATCCCTTTCAAAAATCGGTTCAGGAAAAACTTTGGATTATCCGATGGCAAAAACCGGTAATGGTGCATATATCATGCTGGTAAACGGTGAAGCGATCATTTCAGGACAACGTGCCGGCAAAAGAGACGCTGTAGGCATTTGGGATACGGAAACCGTGAAGCTCGAAGCGGTCACAGATGCAGAATTCCTCATCATCGATGTGCCTATGAATTGATAAACCATGAGATTAGAGGACGAGATACATCAGAAATCATTTCGAAGCGAGGCGCACAAGCTCGCAGTCAACATTATTTTCACCTATAATTGGTTGCATGATCTTCATTCGGTCTTTTTGAAAGAATACGGGTTGAGTCTGCAGCAGTATAATGTACTCAGGATACTACGTGGCATGAATGGGGAACCGGTGAATGTGAAGACGGTTAGGGAAAGGATGCTGGACAAGATGAGTGATGCATCCCGCATCATTGAAAAGCTCCGTTCAAAAGGCTGGGTGAAAAGAACCACTTGTAGTGAAGACCGTCGTGCCTGCGATGTTTTCATCACGACGGCAGGACTGAGTATCCTGGAAAAAATCGATGGTGAATTCCACGAAATCGAAGCCCTCTTCAACCGGCTCGACGGCCCGCAAAAAACAGAACTGAACCGACTACTGGACACTCTAAGGGGCTGACAACCAGAGCCACCTTGCAGATACCTTGGATTGTAGTAACTTGGTGCCGGTATGCGAGAGTTCGACCGCCACATACATTCACTTTTGTTGGATCACGATTGTGTGATAGTACCTGAATTGGGAGGTTTCATCGCATCCCGGCAACAGGCGCATATCGATTCGATCCGTCAGATGGGTTTCCCACCGAAGAGAAGTATTGCTTTCAACGTGTACCTGCGCCAGAATGATGGGCTTTTAGCAAAACGTCTGGTTGAGACAGAGCATGTATCCTATCCAGCCGCCTTGCAAGAGATTGAAGCGTTTGTTTCCGACTGTCTTCGGTCAATGGGACGAGGAGAAAAAATCGTAATCCGTCAAGTAGGCAGCCTCTCGATCGATGCCTCAAAGAACATCCAGTTCGAACCGGATGAAAACAGTCCGCTCTGCCCTGACGCTTTCGGCTTAAGCAGTTTACCGGTACATGTTTTGGATCCTGGCAGAAAATTGGTCAATGCCCCTAGACCAGTAACCGGTATCAAAAAGAAGCAGCCCGCAAAGCGATCTGAGAAACAGCGTTCTTTGGTAGGAGTTCTGGCAGTGGTCGGCGCCTTGCTTTGGTTTTCCTTGAATGTGTACCTGGTGAGCAAAGACAGGTATGGTATGGCGGGAATAAATCCACTGGATTCCATCGTTCCTCAAGAAACTCCGGCGCCTGCGGTTCCGGAAGAAAATACAACACCTCCTGTAAACGTATCGGATGTGCAGGATGTAGCCGTAAACGAAACGGCAAAAGACATCAGACCGGAAAAAGAGGAAGTTCCTGTTATTCCTACACCCGCTGACATTCATTCTCCCGCTGAAAAATATTTCGTTATAGCCGGAGTATTCACAGTCAAAGGAAATGCTGATCGTCTTGTGAAACGGTTGAAACGTAAAGGATTCAGCGAAGCCGCAATTGTCGACCAGACGGATATCAAATATTATGTAGGTGTCGCAGGATTCGGCAACGAAGCCGATGCCGCCGCCTACAGGGATCAACTAGTATCTCAAAGGATCGACGGTTGGGTATATCAACGTTGAAGATCAAAGCTCACGCACTTTTCGTAATTTAGAGTCGATTTCTTTCCATCGATTATGAGTACTATGCGACAAGGGCTGCAACAAAGATTGTTGCAGAAACTTTCTCCACAGCAGATACAGCTGATGAAGCTGTTACAGATCCCGGTCGCCAATCTGGAACAACGGATCAAAGAAGAACTTCAGGAAAATCCGGCCCTGGAAGAAGGTGCTGAAGAAGACGAGGAGGATTACAAGGCGGATTCGGATGAAAGTCCGGATGATGATGTTTCTGACGACGAGGAAATTTCTGATCGTGAGGACGACATCAGTCTTGATGAATATCTCTCCGACGATGAGATTCCTGAATACAAGACCTCTGTCAACAACAATTCTCCGGACGACGATAGGAAAGAGGTCCCATTTGCAGCACAGGCGAATTTTCAAGAGCAATTGCTCTCCCAGCTTTATACGCTTGATCTCGACGACCGCGAATACCATATCGCCGAGCAGCTGATCGGCAGTATCGATGACGACGGATATCTCCGCCGAGAACTGACCGCATTGGTGGATGATCTTGTATTTTCACAAAACATTTCTTCCACAGTGGAGGAATTGGAACATATCCTGAAAGCTATCCAGACATTGGACCCTCCAGGTGTGGGTGCGAGGACCTTACAGGAATGCCTGCTGCTTCAGCTTGAACGTAAAGGAGACAAGCGCCCCGGGATTCCTCTTGCCAAGAAAATCCTGCAGAAACGCTTCGACGATTTCACAAAAAAGCACTACGAACGCATCGAACGCGACCTTGGGATTACTGAAGCCGAGCTCAAAGACGCTAACAACGAGATCTTGCGATTGAATCCGAGACCAGGCAATGCTACTAGCTCCGGTCAGCGTTCAGTAGAACATATCATACCTGATTTCCTTTTATCGAACAATGACGGCATACTCGAGCTGACATTGAATTCAAGAAATGCTCCTGAGCTGAAGGTCAGCCGTGAATATCGCGAAATGCTTGACCATTACAGCAAAGACAAGAAGAATACGAAATCAAACAAGGATGCGATCCAGTTCGTGAAGCAGAAGTTGGATGCTGCGAAATGGTTCATCGATGCGTTACAGCAAAGACAACACACCTTGCTTGAAACCATGCGTGCAATCATGAATTACCAGTACGAATATTTCCTTGAAGGCGATCCCCGCAAACTCAAGAAAATGGTGTTGCGTGATATTGCGGAAAAGGTGAGCATGGATATTTCGACGGTATCACGTGTAGCCAACAGCAAATACGTACAGAAGCATTTCGGAACGTATCTTCTCAAAAGCTTCTTTTCAGAAGGATTGCAAACCGAATCAGGCGAAGAAGTATCCAGTAAAGAGGTGAAGCAGATATTGCTTGACTGCATCGGTTCGGAAGACAAGCGGCATCCGCTCACGGACGATGCATTGACCAAGATCCTGAATGAAAAAGGCTACAATATCGCCCGCAGAACGGTAGCGAAGTACCGCGAGATGCTTGATATCCCGGTCGCCCGCCTGAGAAAGCAGCTATGAGCAGCTCGTTCGCACGTTTCCTTTCAATCGTGCTGCATCCGATACTGATGCCAAGCTATATTCTTTGGTTCCTGTTCAATCAAGGCACTTACTTCAGTGCATTCGTCAGTCCGTTTGAAAAAGCCGTCCTATACGTCATAGTGGTCGTTTTCACACTTATCATGCCGGCTCTATTTGTGAATTATCTGGTGGTTAAAGGGAAAATCAGAAGTGCCGAAATGGAATCACGCGAAGAACGCAGGTTACCATTCACCGCTTACCTTATCTTATTGCTGACGGCTTATTATCTGATGATACTATTACGACTTCCTGCACTTCCGGTATTGATGATACTGGGCGCTGCAATCGCAACAGCTTTTTCACTTCTAATAAATTACTTCTGGAAAATCAGCATCCACATGGTCGGAATCGGCGGAGCATTGGGGCTGATGTTCGCTGTGAACTCTATCATCATCATCGATTTGTCCATGGCTATTGTGCTCACAACGCTGGTCACAGGTCTTCTGGGAACTGCACGTCTTTCCCTTGGCGCCCACGATTCGTGGCAGGTCTATGCGGGATTCTTCACAGGTTTCCTTTCTGAATTCCTGTTAATGACATGGTGAACGATACGAAAGACAAAGTAGCTTTCCCCCACTCCATCCAATTGGACGGCTTACGTTGTATCGCCATTGTGATGGTGTTAGTGGCACATTGGGCACAATGGAAAATAAAGACACCGTTTCTTGCCACGTTTCCATTTTCACATGGTGTAACGCTTTTCTTCGTACTGAGTGGCTTTCTTATCACCCGTATCTTACTTGTCGGAAGAGTGGGATATGAATCGGTTTCAATCAAAGCAGTTGGTCTTTTCAAATCTTTCTACATAAGAAG